>NZ_JAOQJD010000010.1:0-94960 GCF_025566985.1 Aedoeadaptatus acetigenes | reverse complement strand
TGGACCCAAGCGTGGGTCGAGCCACAGTGAGGACAAACCCGATCATGAACGGGTTTGCAGTCAATGGTAATGAGCCGTCTTTCTTCTGAAACACCGGTGACCTCGACATCTTGGATTCCTAAAAGTAATGTGGTAATATTGTTTTGCACTTGTTTGCCCCCCCTTTATTATGTTGTGGTGATTTAATTTTAGGTGATAGGGAAAACAAGTGCTATCTTTTTGCACAAAAATATCCATTGAGGAGCTTACTCCCCAATGGATATTATAGAGCCTGAAAAACCGATTCAAGGGAGGCAGGCAGTCGATTCAAGGAGAAAAGGGCCGCAGTCGATTCAAAGAGTGAGGCCATGTAAGGGAATTTAACGGGCAAGGGGAAGCAAAAAGCGTGTGATACACGAGGAGCAAGCCCTCCCGACACCATAAAAAAGCCCCACGAAGGATTTTCTTCCGACCCCCGCAACAGGCATCCCTTGCAGTACGTTCACGGAAACGCGCAATAAAAAAATCCGCCGACGGAAAGACCGCCAACGGATTTTGTATCGGGCTTATTTAACAGCTTCGGTTAAAACTTCGCCTAAGCGCTTAATGCCTTCTTCGATTTTTTCTTCGGACATGCAGCTGTAGTTCAGACGGAAGTGGTTTTCTTCCGGGCTGTCGGGATAGAAAGCGCCGCCGGGTACGAAAGCAACTTTCTTTTCGATGGCTTTAACAGCGATGTCGCGAGCGTTTAAGTGTTCGGGAAGGGTTACCCACAGGAAGAGGCCGCCTTCGGGATTGGTGAAGGTAACTTCTTTCGGGAAGTATTTCTTCATGGCTTCGACCATGATGTTTTTACGTTTGCCGTAAACTTCGATGATGCTGTCAATGTGTGCTTCCAAGTCGTTGTCGTCGAGGAATTGAGCCAGGATCATTTGCGTCGTGGTCGAGGTTTGAAGGTCGGCACCTTGTTTAACCATGTTGAATTTTTCGAGAACTTCTTTAGCTGCGTTGAACCAACCGACGCGGATGCCGGGGCTGAAGATCTTGGAGAAGGTACCCATGAAGATAACGCGATCTTCGGTGTCTAAGCTGCGAAGAGACGGTTGGATTTCGCCTTCGAAACGTAATTCGCCGTAGGGGTTGTCTTCAAGAATCATGACGTCGTATTTGTTGGCCAATTCGATTAAACCTTTGCGGCGTTCCATGGTCCAGGTTTTGCCGGAGGGGTTTTGGAAGTCGGAAATGACGTAGATAAACTTAACGTTGTCGTTGTTCTTTAATGCATTTTCGAGGTCTTCGAGAACCATGCCGTCTTCGTCGAGGGGCACTTGCAAGAACTTGGGTTCGTAAGCTTTAAAGGCGTTCAATGCGCCTAAGTAAGTAGGACTTTCAACGACGATGTAATCGCCCGGATCGATAAAGATTCTGGCCATGAAGTCCAGACCTTGTTGGGAACCGGAAAGAACTTGAATGTCATCGGCTTCGACGTTTTTAACGCCGACTTTATTCATGCGGGTAATGCAGTGTTCTCTTAAGCGTTTGTAGCCGTCGGTGGGGCCGTATTGAAGGGCAGCGGCACCGTTTTCTTTCATGACTTTGTTTTCAGCTTCGATCCATTTGTCAATGGGGAATAATTCAGCTGCGGGAAGACCGCCGGCGAAAGAAATAATGCTCGGGTCAGCCGTTAAAGCGAGTAGCTCACGGATTTCAGACGCTTTCAGATTGTCCATTCTTTTTGCAAATTTAGGCATTAAGAACTCCTTTCATCATAAAAAACTGCGTGGTAACGTTTTATAAGATTATTGTATATCGTACATTGTTGAAAGTCAATGATGTTGTAAGGCCTGAAATCAAATAGATTCCCCGGGAAAAAGAAGGGAAATCGGCCCATAGAAAAAACGTGCACCAAAAGGGTTTTTGACTTTTGTTTTATTCTTCAAACGGGGCGTAGGATTCAAGAAATTCGAAAAGAATGGCCAATGTGATTTTTTAAAAAATGTTTGGCTCCCTTAAAATTTTCTGAGAACAAAAAAATCCCCCGACGAATGGTGTCGAGGGAAAGGGTTATTTTTCCATAAAGGCCAGGGCCGATGCCACTTCGGCGAGGATGCCGTAGTTTAAGGCCGCCTCGTCGGGGAAGAACTGCGCCGTGTGAATGGCGTTGCGTTCGTCCCCGGGATTTTTTACGCCGAGATTGATAAAGGTGCCCGGCGCTTTTTGCAAATAGTAGGCGAAGTCTTCCGCTCCCATAGTGGGGGTGGGAAGGGTAATGACAGCGTCCTCGCCGCATGCGGCGCGAAGAGCCTGAGCCACGATTTCCGTGGCCTCCTCATCGTTAATAAGGGGAACATAGCCCTTGATGATTTCCACGGTACAGCTGCAGCCGTGGGCTTTTGCCGTGGCGGCGGAAATGTCGGTGACGAGGCCGCGGAGCTTATCCCGATTGGCCAAGTTGTCTGAGCGAATGGTGCCTTCAAGAATCATTTCGTCGGGAATGATGTTGTGCTTGTTGCCGCCGCGGGCGGCGCCGATGGTGACCACCGCCGGAGTAAAGGGCGAGACGTGGCGGGCCACGATGCTTTGCAGGGCCACGATGACGTGGCCGCCGCAGACGATGGGATCTGTGCAGAGCTCGGGATTGGCCGCGTGGCCACCCTTGCCCGTCAAGGTGATTTTAAAATCTTCCACGCCGGCGTACATAAAGCCGGGGAGCAGGCCGAAGGTGCCCACGTCCAAATAGGGGGACACGTGGAGGCCCATGCAGTGGCTCACGCCGTCCATGACGCCTTCGTTCACCATGACCTCGGCGCCGCCGTCTTTTTCCTCGTTGGGCTGAAAGATCAGACGCACGGTGCCGGGAAAGTCCCGGTGTTCTGAGAAGTAGATGGCCGTGCCGAGAAGGGAGGCCATGTGCATGTCGTGGCCGCAGGCGTGCATGACGCCGTCATTCTCTGAGGCGAAGGAAAGGCCCGTGTCTTCTTTAAGAGGCAGGGCGTCCATGTCGGCGCGAAGGGCCACCACGGGGCCTCTCTTCGTGCCTTTGATGTCGTCGTGAAAGCCGCCGTTGGAGTAGTCGTGTACGGGAAGGTCAAGCTCAGCCAGCACGCGTTTAATGTAGCGGGCGGTTTCAATTTCTTCGCCGCTCAATTCCGGATGGGCATGGAGGTGGCGGTAGTGGGCCTTCGCCTGCTCCGCCGCCGATAGAATGTCTTGTTTCTTCATATTACTTTACCAACCCGCCGTAGATTTCCGGCCGCCGTTCCTTGTAGAGATCGAACATGGCCTTGGCTTCCTCCACCTTGTTCAAATCCAAGTCCACCGTGTGGACGCAGGCTTCCGTGCCCGTCATGAGCACTTCTTCGCCCATGGGGTCGTAGACGCAACTTCCACCGCCGCCCATGGCGTGGTACCCTTCGAGCTTCGTGCAGTTCACCGCCACCACATAGCATTGATTTTCAACGGCCCGCGCCCGGGCGAAGAGATGCATGTGGGGCACCCGGGAAAGGCCCCAGGCCATGGGAACGAAGAGAATTTTCGCCCGCCCCATGACGGCGAGGCGCACCCACTCGGGCAGGCGCAGATCGAAACAGGTGACGATGCCCGCCTCCGCGCCGTCCAGTTCGAAGGCGATGTTTTTATCCCCCGGGGCGAAAAATTCTTTTTCCGCCCCCATGGGAAAGAGATGGGCCTTGTCGTAGGTGCCTAAAAGCGCGCCTTCGCGGTCGTAGACAAAGGCGCGGTTCGCTCGCTTGTCCCCGTCCCACAGGGTGAGGCTCCCCGCCACGAGGTTCACGGCGTGGGCCTTGGCGAAGGCGGCAAGGTCTCGGCATAGGGCCTCATCCGTGTAGTCGTCTTCGGCGGAAAACTTCTCCGGGTAAAAGCCCGTGTTCCACATTTCCGGGAGCACGATCACGTCGGGATCGTCCGTTAAGGACGCTTCCATGGCGCGAAAAATCGTTCTTCGATTTTCCTCGAGGAGCATGGGGCCGATGGGGGCCTGAAGAAGGGAAACTCTCATGCCCGTGCGTTTAAGTGTTTTTCCAGAATTTGAATGGCGTTTAATGCGGCGCCCTTGCGAATGTTGTCGGCGACGACCCAAAGGTTTAAGCTGTTTTCGCAGGAATCGTCTTTGCGAATGCGGCCCACGAAGACTTCGTCTTTGCCTTCGGCATTGATTTGCAGGGGATAGACCAGATTTTTCACGTCGTCTTGAAGCACGACGCCGTCCATGGCTTCGTAGGCGGCGCGGAGTTTATCGATGTCGATGGGCTTTTCGCAGGTGACGTTCACGGAAATGGCGTGGGCGCCCTTTACCGGCACGCGGACGGCGGTGGCGGTAACGGCCAGATCCGGACGGTGGAAAATCTTTCTCGATTCGTTCACCATCTTCATTTCTTCCTTGGTGTAGCCGTCGTCCAGGAAGTCGTCGATGTGGGGAAGGCAGTTGAAGGCGATGGGGTAGGGATAAAATTCCGGCGCTTTCCCCTTGACGCCGTTTTCCAAATCGGCGATGCCCCGCACGCCGGAGCCGCTGACGGCTTGGAAGGTGGTAAAGACGATCCGCTTCATTTTAAAGAGGTCTTCCACAGGCTTTAAGGCCACCACGGATTGAATGGTGGAGCAGTTGGGATTGGCGATAATGCCCGCCTTGTCGGAAATATCTTCCGGATTGATTTCGGGGACCACCAAGGGAATGCCCTCCGCCATGCGGAAGTGGGAGCTGTTGTCGATGACAATGGTGCCCGCTTCGGCGGCCACGGGACAGAATTTGGCGGCCAAATCGCCGTCTAAAGCACTGAGTACGTAGTCGAATTTGCCTTCACGCAAGGCGTCTTCCGTAAGCTCTTCGATGACGTGTTCTTCACCGTTAAAAGTAAAGGTCTTGCCCGCACTGTTTTTCGATGCAAACATGGAAAGTTCCAGGGGGAGATTCCTTTCTTCCAAAATGCTGCGCATGGTTTGGCCCACAAGACCCGTTGCGCCTAAAATAGCTGTGCGATAGATCGTCATAATAAACCTTCTTTCTTATAAGTGAGCAATGTTTTTCTTGACTATAACAAAAACACTCTAGTATAGTCAATTCATAATGGACTGAATGTAGCGAAGTGAAAAAGAAAGGGGAAAACATGAAACTGGCATTAATCGGATTCGGCACCGTGGGTCGCGGCGCCTACGACATTTTAAAGGATCGACAAGAGGTTTTCGAAAAAACAATCGGCCCCATGGAGATCGCCTACGTGGTGGCTTCGGACAGAAGCAGAAATACCCTGGAGCTTGAAATCGACGAGCCCGTGGTTACGGCAAAGGAATACGATCAGGTCCTCGCCGAAGTGGACTGCGTCGCCGAAGCCACCGGCGCCATGGACATGGCCTACGACTACATGCGCCGGGCTCTGGAAAAAGGCGTGGGCGTGGTGACCGCCAACAAAGCCTGCGTCAGCGCCCACTACGAAGAGCTCGTGGCCTTATCGGAAAAAACCGGCGCACCATTTTTGTTTGAAGCGGCCGTGGGCGGCGGCATTCCCGTCCTGACGCCTCTGCGGGCTCTTTGCTTGCAAAACGACATCATGGATGTGAAAGGCATTTTAAACGGCACCTGCAACTACCTCTTAAACGCCATGTTTAAAGAAGGCGCCGATTACAAAGACACCCTGGCCCTGTGCCAAAAGCTTGGCTACGCCGAACAAGACCCCACCGACGATGTGGAAGGCTACGACACCCGCAGAAAACTTCATTTATTAATCGAAATGGCCTTCGGCCACGTAAACGGCGACGCCATTCCCACCCGGGGCATCGCCCAAATCGATCAATCCGTGGTGGCCTATCTGAAAGCGCAAAATAAAAAGGTGAAACTCGTGGCTTCCGCCAAGCCCGCAGAAGGCGGCATCGAAGCCGTGGTGGAACCGGTGCTTTTAGACGGCGCGGACAGTTTGGCCATTTTGCCCGATGCCATTAATCAGGTCAATGTAAAGGGCAGCTGGGTCGGCGATTTGGCCTTCACCGGCCCCGGTGCCGGCAAAGAGCCCACGGGCAACGCCGTGGTGGCCGATCTCGTAGCCGCCGCCACAAAGAGCGCCATGCCTTTAATGAAACGAGGCGATGTAAAGCTTGCGCCCATTCGCGGCCGCTACTTCGTGGCAAACGAGCTGGAAGGCGATTTCGTCGACCGGGTGGATGAAGGATTCACTTACACCAAGGACATGGCCCGAGACGAATTACTGAAGAAACTGGACGGAAAGACCTTCTTTGCGCGCATCGAAGACTAAAGATTGAAAGACAAGCCCGGCGTGGCTTGTCTTTTTGCGTCCATTAAAAAACGAGCGCCGAAGCGCCCGCCTTTACTTTTCCTGAATCCGAATGGCATTGTGTTCGCGAATGTCTTTTCCCTTGACCTGGTTCAAGGCGCCGATGGTGTTGGTCCGCTTAATGGAAATGGATTCCCTGAGGCGCATTAAAAAATCGTCTAAAGCTTTCGACGAGGTGGATTTAATGCGAATTAAGAACTGGTATTCCCCCATAAGCTTCCAGCAGTCGGTCACTTGGTCGGAAGATTGGATGTAGTTAATAAATTCTTCCAAGGTATTGTCTTCCTCGGAGATGTCGATGAGACAGAAGGAGTGGATGTAGGAATCGTCCTCTTCTCCGCCGAGAAGAATGGTGTAGCCGGCAATGACGCCTGCATCTTCCAAGCGATGGATCCGATTGCGCGTGGCCGAAACGGAAAGGCTCACTTTTTTCGCGATGTCAGACAGCGACATGCGGCTGTTTTCGTTGAGCAGGGACAAGATATATGTGTCGATGGAATCACCGGTAAAGCGATTGATGTGCATCTTATGCACCTCCTTTAATCAAAACAAATAGGTTAATGAAATTATACCAAAAAACTGGCGCAAATTCACCGAAAAATGGAAAAAATTTGCAAAAACACAATTATTTTTACCTGTCAGAGGCTCAAAAAGAAAGGCCTTTGAGAATGAATCGTGTTTTCGAAAAATTGTCGCTTTATTTGATGTAAAAACGCCGATTTTAAATAGATTTTCCCGAGGCGATTTTTCCCTATTTTATTTTTAAATCGCGGCAACCTTCTTTTCACAAATAAAACGGTGCAAATTTGAAAAAACTGCCGATTCTGCAGTGTTGTTTTTTTGCTTTACGAAGGGGCAAGTGCTAAAATGATCATACCTGTAAGTCCTCTTTCGGGGGGATTTACCGAATATTTAATGGAAAGGGGAGTACGTTGGAACACTTGATTCGAAGCGTCATAGAATTGGACGAACGAACCGATGCCATGGTTCGACAAGAAGAAAAGGCCATCGACGACGAAAAAGCGGATCTGCAAAAGCATTTCACGGAAATGGAAGTGGACGAGCGGGAAGCGTCGAAGGCTTCGGCGAAGGACAGTTACGATGCGATTTACAACGAGGCCATGGACGTGGTCGAGGGAATCAAAGAAAACAACCGCAAGAAGCTGGAATCGGTGGATGCGGTGTATAAAGCCCACAAAGCGGAATTGGTGGAAGAAGCGTTTCAACTCCTGGACATTTGATGGGAGGCGAGTATGAGTTACGCTGCAGTCAACACCAAAGCCGTGGCCGTCTACGCCCGTTTTCTTAAGCCGGAAGTGCCTTTAAAGATTCTGGAAGCGGGAAACATTAAAGACGGTCTGGCGATCTTAGAAAGTACGTGGGGCTTGGAGCTTACCGAAGACCCCCATCTGCTGGAAGTGAATGTAAAGATGGCACAAAAGGTCTACGATACCTTAAAGGGCTTTCACTACTACTTACAGGGATCGGCCCGGAGCTTTTACAACGCCCTTTTAACGCGCTATGAAATTCAGGATTTAAAGCGGATCTTCCGGGCGGTCTATCACGACGAAGACGTGGGCCTTGTCAGAAAAAGCCTTTTGGCCCTGGATCCCATGCTCTTGCCCAAGGATCAAGCCGTCGGTCCCGACGAATTGTTTAAGGTCTTGGAGGCCACGCCCTACGGCCGGACGCTTTCCGCTTACAAAGGGGTCTCCCGCGACCGGATTCTTTTCTACATCGAAATGGAGCTGGACAGAAGCTACTACGAGCGCCTGATTAAGGAAGCGCGAGAGCTGCCGAAAAAAGACCGCAAGGAAATCATGGCCATGCTGAATCGCCATGTGGATCTGTTGAACATTCGCTACATTTACCGGGGCAAAAAGACCTACGACATATTAAAGTCGGAAATGGAAAACTTCGTCATTCACGGCGGAAACATTCCCCCGAAGCTTTTAAAATCCTGGATCTATGCGGAAGATGTGAACGCCCTGGTGCGCTCGGTGAGGAACTCGTCTTTTTCCTTCCTCTTCCAGGAAAAGCGAAACAACCAAATGGCCGACATATTGGCCACGAGGGATTTGGCCGCCGTCTATGAAAAACATTACCAACAGGCGGGTTTAAGCCTGGGTCGAATCGTCGCCTTGTCCATTTTGCTGGAAAACGCCATAAAAGACG
This sequence comes from Aedoeadaptatus acetigenes, assembly GCF_025566985.1. NCBI lineage: Bacteria > Bacillati > Bacillota > Tissierellia > Tissierellales > Peptoniphilaceae > Aedoeadaptatus > Aedoeadaptatus acetigenes. The sequence continues at coordinate 86,501 of NZ_JAOQJD010000010.1, read as the reverse complement.
TCTCCACCACCTTGGAAGGGCTGAGGCTCGGCTTCGGAAAAGATTTAATCAGGAGTCTTTTGACGATTCCTATGAAAGAAGGTGAAGTATGGCAGTAGAGAGAATGGTCATGCTCAGTGCCGTCGGCCGGATCGAGAACCTGAAGGATATTTTGTTCCAGGTCCTGGATTCGGAAGCGCTGGATATGGTCGACGCCATGACCCAATTGGCGGAGAACAGCAATATTTACTCTCTCGAAGACAATGTGGAGATGGTCGTCGACTTAAACAATCTGGCGCCCTTTCCCATTAACACGGATATCAGACAAAAGGCCCAAGAGGCGCAGAAAATGGTGGACTACTTCCATATTAAGGACTTAAAGATCACCGGCTTCGAAGACGCCGAGAGCCTAAACCGCAGGTATCAGGCCCTGTTGGATCGGGTCGAGCCCATGCGCACGGAATATGAGGAAATCCACAAACGCTTGGAGGCCATCGAAAACTTCAAGCAAAACATGGCCCTCTTTGAAAATGTGGACGTGGACTTAAACCAAATCCGGGACATGAAGTATTTCACGGCCCGCTTCGGCCGCCTGGAAAAATCCGCCCGGGTGCGTTTGAAAAACAGCTACGAAAATCTCCTGGCCATTGTCTTTCACACGGGCTCCTTCGAAGATGAAGAAGTCTACATGATCGTCTATCCCAACGAAGTGGCCGATGAAATCGACCGGGTATTGAAATCCCTCCACTGGATCGACGTGCCGGTTATGGACAATGCCATGGGGACGGCGAAGGAAACCTTGGCCAAGCTCGAAAAAGAAGAAACGGATCTCTACACCCGCCTGGCGGAGCTGGACGAGGAACGCAAGACCCTCTACCGCGACGACAGGGACAAGGTGCGGGAGATTTTAGGCCACATGCTCTTTTTGGGCCGGATCGAAGAGGCCAAGCAACAAATGGCCACGGCCAAGGAGTATTTCCTTATTACGGGCTGGACCGACGAGGCCGGTGTGGAAGAAATACGACGCCGCACGGCGAAGTTCGACGACGTGGTGATCACCACCCAAAGCGAGGAGGAAGCAGCTCGGGGCATTACCCCGCCGACGAAGCTGAAAAACCCAAAGTTCTTTAAGCCCTTCGAGCTCTTGGTTCGCATGTACGGCATTCCCCATTACAACGAAATCGACCCGACGATCTTTGTCGGCATTACCTACATGCTGCTCTTCGGCGCCATGTTCGGCGACGTGGGGCAAGGGGCGATCTTTATGCTTATCGGCTGGCTCGTCTCGAAAAAGAAACAAAAAGACATGGGCGGCCTCTTAATGCGCATGGGCGCATCCTCCGTCGTCTTCGGCTTCTTGTACGGCTCGGTCTTCGGAAACGAAGAAATCATCGACGCCCTCTGGCTCAGACCCTTCCAAAACATCGACCAAGTGCTTATGGCCGCCATCGGCTTCGGCATCGTGCTTTTGGTCTTGGCCTACGGCATGAACTTTGCCAATGCCATTAAAAACAAAGACCTGGCCCGCGGGCTTTTCGGCGAACACGGCCTCTTCGGCTTTTTGGTCTTCGCTATGCTCCTCGCCATGATCTTGGATGTGGCCGGCGTCCTGTCCTTTATTCCCATGCCCGTGGCTTTGGGAATCCTCATCGTCTCCATCGTGCTTATGATCTTCAAAAAGCCCCTCATGGCGAAGATTTCAAAGACCGATGTGGATTACGGCGGAAACAAGAGCGGCTACTTTATCGAAAGCTCGTTCTCCATGATCGAGCTGTTGATCTCCACCTTGTCGGGGATCGTGTCCTTTATTCGTGTCGGCGCCTTTGCCATTAACCACGTGGGGCTTTTTATGGCCTTCCACGTCATGAGTGAAATGGCGCCCCACAACGTAGGCGGTTACGTGATTTTGGTTTTAGGAAACATTTTAATCATCGGTCTGGAAGGGCTTATCGTCTTCATCCAAGGCCTGCGCCTGGAATACTACGAATTGTTCAGCCGCTACTACGACGGCAGCGGACGGGAATTCCGCTCCGACAGTCTGAAATTAACCCAAAACAAGCACTGAGAAGGAGATTGATTATGGAAAAAATATTATTTTTAGCATCCCTCGTGGTCTTATCCACCATTGCAGCAGGCTTCGTCTTTTTGGAACGGGGCGTGTCCTCCGACCGCGTAAAACTTAAGAAAGCCATGCGCACCAATCTGTTCGCCTTTATCCCCACGGTTCTCGCCGCCTACGTGCTCCTCGCCCCCGGCGTCGTCCACGCAGCCACCGGCGCGACGGAAGTGAACGGCCTGGGCCTTTTGGCCGCCGCCCTCTCTACGGGCCTCGCTACCATCGGTACGGGCTATGCCGTCGGCATCGTCGGGTCCGCCGCATTGGGTGCCGTCAGTGAGGACGACTCCATCTTAGGGAAGACCCTGATCTTCGTCGGCTTGGCCGAAGGGATCGCCATCTACGGCTTGATCATTTCCATCATGATCCTGGGCAAACTGTAATGATCTCCAGGGTCATCTCTCGCGACGACGAATTTCTCGTCGCCCTTCGCATGAGCGGATTCGAAGGGGTGTACTGCGCCGATACTGAGGCGCTGAATGCCGCCTTCGACGCCGCCCTGGAAGATAAAACCATCGGCATGATTATCTTAAACGAAAAGGACTTTCGCACGTTGGAAGAGAAGGTTCTGGCTGTCAAAGAGAAAAAGCGCAGTCCCTTTATCTGCACATTGCCCGGAAGAGATGGCTACACGGAAGATGATTTCATTATGAAATACGTTCGCGACGCCATCGGGGTGAAACTGGATTAGTAGGTGAGAAAATGCTGCAAGTCGAAAGCAAATTGGAATTATTCGAAGACGTCGTCTATAAGCGGCGTTTAACGGATTTACAGAAGCGCAAAGAGGCCTGGGAACAGGAAAAAAACAGCCTTTTGGAGCGCAAGGAAAAACAACTGAACGAAGAAAAAGACAACATCGTTCGTCGCCGCGCCGATCTCGCCCGAGTCATGGGCAATGAAAAGATCGCCAAGGCCAAGGAAAACGAACGGGTCTTGGAACTTAAAAAGATCAACGAACTGAAAAAAGACTTCATCGAAGCCATCCGCGCCCGGGCCGTGGAATACACCCACACCCCGCAGTACGGGGAAGACCTGGCCATGCGCGTGGAAGAATCCCTAAATGAATTAAAGCCCGGGGAGTACCGCTTCCACATGGTGGCGGCGGACATGGATCGATTCTTCGATGAGTTTAAGGCCATGGCCGAGGAAAAGGGCATCGTCCTTCACGGAGAGACCTTAGAGGATGCGCGCATCGGCGGGCACACCATCAGCGACATGGACAGGACGTATAGTTTAAACTACGACCTTTACACCATGATCGAAGACAAGCGCTACGCCATCGGCAAGCTGCTCTACCGCCTGTTCCAAGAGGAGATGGACCATGAGTAAAGAAGCAAAAATCATAAAGATCAACGGGCCCGTCGTCGTGGGCAAGCCCATGGGGGATTTCTCCATGCGGGAGATGGTGCAGGTCGGCGATAAAAAGCTCATCGGCGAAGTGATCGCCATTCACGGCGACGAAGGCATCGTGCAGGTCTACGAAGAAACCGAAGGCCTCATGCGGGACGAGGGCATCGTCTCCACCGGCGGGCCTTTGTCTGTGCGTTTAGGCCCGGGCCTTCTCGGAAACATGTTTGACGGCATCGAGCGGCCCCTGAACCGCATCAGCGAAAAATACGGCAATTTCATTCCCGAAGGCATCGGCATGATGAATTTGGACCTGGAAAAGCTCTGGACCTTTGAACCCGTAGTCAAGCTAGGCGATGTCCTCAACCGCGGCGCCGTCATCGGCACCGTAGAGGAGACGGAAATCATTACCCACCGCATCATCCTTCCTCCGAACGTCTCCGGGGAAGTGGTGTGGATCGCCGAGGCCGGTGATTACAACATCGTGGAGCCCGTCTGCAAAATTAAAGACGACGCCGGCGAAGAACACGAAGTGGCCATGAGTCATCCCTGGCCCGTGCGTATCCCGAGACCCGTCGACGAATTTTTAGACGCCGATCAACTCCTGGTCACCGGCCAGCGGGTGCTTGACGTGTTCTTTCCCATTGCCAAAGGCGGCACCGTAGCCATTCCCGGCGGCTTCGGTACGGGTAAGACCATGACCCAACACGCCATCGCCAAATTCTGCGACGCGGACATTATCGTCTACATCGGCTGCGGCGAGCGGGGCAACGAAATGACGGAAGTATTGGAAGACTTCCCGAAGCTCATCGACCCGAACTCCGGCAAGCCCCTGATGCAGCGCACCATCTTAATCGCCAACACGTCCAACATGCCCGTAGCGGCCCGGGAAGCCTCCATCTACACCGGCATCACCATCGCCGAATACTTCAGGGATCAGGGCTACGACGTGGCCATGATGGCCGACTCCACCTCCCGCTGGGCGGAAGCCTTACGGGAAATTTCCGGCCGCTTGGAAGAAATGCCCGCCGAAGAAGGTTACCCGGCCTATCTGCCCAGTCGCATCGCCTCCTTCTACGAGCGAAGCGGCTCCGCCAAGACCTTATGCGGCGAGGAAGGCTCCGTCACCACCATCGGCGCCGTCTCTCCGGCCGGGGGCGACTTCTCCGAGCCCGTGACGGAAAACACCCGCCGCTTCGTCAATGTGTTCTTGGCACTGGATAAAGACCTGGCCTACTCCAGGCACTACCCGGCCATTCACTGGCTCCATTCCTACTCCGGCTACATCGGCGCCCTGTCCAACTATTACGACAATCGCCTGGACGGAGATCTTCCGGGCCTTCGGAAGAAATTCATGAACATCTTAAACGAAGAGGCCCGGCTCCAGGAAATCGTCATGCTCGTCGGCGAGGACGTGCTTCCCGACAAGGAACGCTTCCTCTTAATTATCGCCCGCATGATCAAAGACGCCTTCCTGCAACAAAACGCCTTTAACGACATCGACCAGTCCGTGCCCCTGGAAAAACAATTTGCCATGATGGAAGTCATCGACACCTTGTACGAAGAGGGCAAAGTGGTGCTGGATCAGGGCATCTCCATTGAAGAAGTAAAAGACGACGCCCTTCATAGCAAAATCGTGAACATGAAGTACAACATCGCCAACGACGACATGAAGGCCTTCACCCACTTAATCAACGATATTCAAGAGCATTACAGAGAAATCCGCATCGAATACGGCATCGCCGAAAACGAAATGGAAGCTTATGAAATCAAAGAGAAAAAGCAAGAGGCGGAGGAAAACAATCAAAGCGAAGGGGATAAAACCCTTCAAGAACCCGTAAAAGAGGAGGTGTAGGACGTGAAGAAAGAGTATTTGCGCTTAGATAATGTCGACGGCTCTCTGATTCAGCTCTCCGGCCTGCACCGGGTGCGCTACGGCGAGATCGTCTCCATTACCAATCGGGACACGAAGGAAATCCTCGTAGGCCGGGTCATCGGCATCAACGACGATGCCGCCACGGTTCAGGTCTTCGGCGAATCCATGGGGGTCTCCACGGAAAACTTAAACGTGGTCTTCGAAGGCCGTCCCTTTGAAATTCCCCTGTCCCCGGAAATCTTAGGCCGCCGCTTCAGCGGCATCGGCCGCGCCATCGACAAAGGCGGCCCGGTCTATTCCGATAAATTTTACAATGTCAACGGCCAGCCCATGAATCCGGTGGCCCGGGAATACCCGAGAAACTTTATCCAAACGGGGATTCGCGGCATCGACTCCGTCATGACCCTGATTCGCGGGCAAAAGCTCCCGATCTTCTCCGGCGCCGGGCTTCCCCACAACGAGCTCGCCGCCCAAATCGTGCGCCAGGCCGACGTTTCCGACGAAGGCGAGAGCGGCGATTTCGCCGTAGTCTTCTGCGGCATGGGCCTGAAGCGGGAAGTGGCGTCCTTCTTTACGGACAGCTTTATGGAAGCCGGCGTTATGGACAAAGTCGTCATCTACATGAATTACGCCGACGACCCGATTATGGAGCGGATCATCGCGCCGAAATGCGCCCTCACCGCGGCGGAATACCTGGCATTCGAACAACACAAACACGTTTTGGTTATTATGACCGACATGACCAGCTACGGGGAAAGCTTGCGGGAAGTGTCTTCCCAACAACAAGAAGTGCCTTCCAGGAAAGGCTACCCGGGCTACTTGTACTCGGACCTCGCCGCCATCTACGAGCGGGCGGGAATGATCAAAGGCGTGAAGGGCTCGGTCACCTTGATTCCCATCCTGACCATGCCCTCCGACGACATTACCCACCCGATCCCCGACTTGACCGGCTACATTACCGAAGGCCAAATCGTGCTCTCTCGTGACTTGCACGGCCAGGGCATTTATCCCCCCATTAACATTCTGGACTCCCTGTCCCGTTTGATGAAAGACGGCATCGGGGCGGACTACACCCGAGAAGACCATTCCGACGTCTCCGCCCAGCTCTTCGCCTCCTACTCCCGATGCATCGAGGTGCGCTCTTTGGCGCAAATCATCGGAGAAGAGGAACTTTCCGAAGGGGATCAACAGCTTTTGGAATTCGGCCGCCGATTCGAAAACGAATTTATCGGCCAGGACTTTAACGAGTCCTCCGATATCGGCCAAACCCTGGATAAGGCCTGGGAACTTTTAAGGACCCTGCCCAAAGACAGTTTGGTGCGCGTGGATCCGAAGATTCTGGAGAAATATTATTAGAGGTGAGCCATGGCGAAACGCGTAACGGCGACGAAAGCCAATTTAATCAAAGTAAAAAACGCTTTGGATTTTGCCAAGCGGGGCTACAGCCTGCTGGATAAAAAGCGGGCCGTGCTCATGCGCGAGATCATGCGCTTAAACGCCCGGGCCCAAACCATTCAACAAGAGGTGGAAGAGCACTTCAGCCGCTCCTACGACGCCCTCACCATGGCCTCGGTGACCATGGGATGGGAATCCGTGGTGGGAATGAGCAAATCCATGCCCACGGAAGAGCCCTACCACATCGGCTACCGCTCCGTCATGGGCGTGGAAATTCCCGAAATCCACTACAAGGCCTTTAAGCCCCAAACCACCTTCAGTATGTTTGAATCCAACTTCGCCTTCGACGAAGCCTACATTCGCATGCACGACATGCGGGCGAGGATTTACGAATTGGCGGAAATCGAAACGGACCTGTACCGCCTGGCCAAGGAAATCAAAAAAACCGTGAAGCGGGCCAATGCCCTGGAAAAAATCCAAATTCCCAAGTACGAAGCCGCGAAAAAAGAAATCGAAGAAATTTTGGCGGAAAAAGAGCGGGAAGATTTCTTCCGCTTGAAGCGCGTCAAAAACAATGTAAGCAAATAAAGGAGGTCGCCGTGGAACTGAGGCGCATGTACGACGAAGATTTTAACTACCTGGGCTATTTAAAAGACCGAAAAGAGCCGCTGGAGGCCACGGAGTATTTCGTCGTCTCAGGCGTCATGGTCATCTCCCGGGGCAAGCTTTTGGTGACGAAACGGGCCAAAAACAAAACCTTCCCCCATCAATGGGAATTTACCATGGGAAGCGTCGTGGATAAGGAAAGCCCCCTTGAGGGCGCTCTGCGCGAGCTCAAAGAAGAAGTGGGCATTCGGGCCACGGACAGAGACCTTACCTTCCTCGGCACCATGAAGGAAAATCAGAAATTTTCCAAAATCTTTCTCCTCGAAAGAGATGTGGACAAGATTAAAATGCAAAAAAGCGAAGTGGAAGATTACAAATTCGTTGGCAAAACGGAGCTCGACGCCATGTTAAAAGCCGGGGACTTCGCCCCGCCCATGGCCAAGCGCATCGAGACCTATATGGAAAAAATCGCCCCGAAGCTTAACGACTGATTTAAAAAGCGTCTTTACAACGATTCACTGTGCTTTATGATCAAAGGAAGCAATTGGATATTTTCGTAGAAATCATTATTTGAGAGGTGTTTTATGGAATCTGTTTTGTTTGGAGGTTTGTTTTCCGTAATAGCCATCGTTGCAAAGCTCGTCTTTATGGTACTCGTCGTATACTATCTGGCGAAGATCGCCAATAAAAAATAAAACGCGCCTTACTTAAGGCATGAAAAGCCTCTCCGTCGCGGCTCGCTATGGAGAGGTTTTTTACGTTAATTGAGGCTTTATGTTAAGAAAAAGGAGCTGCTTTTTCAGAGCAGAGCGGGAAAATCCGTGTCAATGCAAAATATTCTTTTACAATGTAGTTGGTTGTGATAGAATGTGAACCATCATGAATGTTGTACGTATCGTTAAGAAACTGAGGTGAACAATGGATCTGTTACTGAAAGTAAACGGGTATTTGTACTACCCCATACTTATTATTATTTTAATCGGCGCCGGCCTTTACTTCACCGTGCGCACGGGATTTTTACAAATTTCGATGTTCGGCGAATCCCTGCGGGTGTTGCGTGAAAAGCCCCACGAAGGGGAAGTGTCTTCCTTCCAGGCTCTTATGGTCTCCACGGCATCCCGCGTCGGCACGGGCAATATCGTCGGCGTGGCACAGGCCATTTGCCTCGGCGGCTACGGCGCCGTGTTCTGGATGTGGATCATCGCCTTAATCGGCGGCGCATCGGCCTTTATCGAATCCACCTTGGCGCAAATCTATAAGCGCCGGAGCGAGAAAGGCAACAGCTACGGCGGCCCGAGCTACTACATCGAAGTGGCCTTGGGCTCCCGCAAATTAGGCGTGCTCTTCGCCATCTTCTTGATTTTAACCTACGCCGTGGGCTTCAATATGCTTGCATCCTTTAACATGACCGACTCTTTCCGCGTCTACGATTTCTTCGTGGAAGGCAAGACCACCTGGATCATCGGCGGCATCCTCGCCGTCGTCGCCGGCTTCTGCATCTTGGGCGGCGGCAAACGCATCATCAAAGCCACCTCCACCGTTGTACCCTTTATGGGGATTATCTTCGTGGCCATGGCCCTGTTTATGATCGTGAAAAACATTGCCTACATGCCCACGGTCTTTAAAAACATCTTCTCCGACGCCTTTAACTTCCAAGCCATCTTCGGCGGCTTGGCCGGTTCCGCTTTGGTTCAAGGGGTCAAGCGGGGGCTGTACTCCAACGAAGCCGGTATGGGTTCCGCGCCCAACGCCGCTGCCTCGGCAGACGTGTCCCACCCGGTAAAACAAGGCCTGGTTCAAATGTTCTCCGTCTTCTTAGACACCCTGGTTATCTGCTCCGCCACGGCATTTATGGCCATGGCATCGGGCGTTGAAGCCACGGAAGAATTGGCCGGCGCCGCCTACGTACAGGAATCACTGGCCACGGTCTTCGGTCACTACGGCTACGTCTTTATCTCCCTGTCCTTGACACTCTTTGCCTTTACCACCCTTTTGGGCAATCTCTACTACGTGGACAGCTGTCTGAACTATCTCCACAAAAAATCCCCCTCCAAAACCTTCATGCTTTGCTACCGACTCGTGGCGATTCTCCTCATCTTCCTGGGCAGCAGCATGAAAATGGAACTGGCGTGGAATGTGGCGGACTTCTTAATGGCCCTCATGGTCCTCGTAAACATTCCCTCGATTCTGCTTTTGAGTAATCAGGCTTTGGCCGCATTAAAAGACTACAAAGAACAGGTTCAAGCGGGCAAAGATCCCCACTTTATCGGCAGAGACATCGGCCTGGACGAAAGCAAATTGGATTATTGGAAGTAAAAATTTACAGAAAACCGAAGCGCCTCTCGCAGGCGCTTTTTTTCTGTCGTATTGCGGAAGGAAATAAAAAGAGAGATTTTAGCACATAATCCTTACCCGGACTTTACTTTTTGATATAATAAGGTCGACTATGTATGAAACAATGTGACGGAAGGAGAATGTATGGGCGAGGTAAGTTCATGGTCTCAAATTGACTGGCATTTTATTGCCGGCGGTCTGGGCCTGTTTCTTTTCGGCGTCAAACTCATGGGCGACAGCCTGACGAAGTTTGCCGGCACGAAAATTCGAGACTATATAGAAAAATATACGTCCAATCCCCTGATGGCGGTCCTCGTCGGGATCGTCATGACCGGCTTGATCCAATCCTCATCGGCGGCGACGGTCATCGCCATTTCCCTCGTACGAAGCGGGCTGATGGGCATGAGTCAAGCCATTGCCATTATCCTCGGCGCCAACATCGGTACCACGGTGACGTCGATCTTAATCGGTTTTCAACTGGATTACTTGGCCTACTTTATACTGCTTGTAGGCGTATTTTTGGCCCTGATGGCATCGAAGAAAAAAACCATCTACCTGGGCGAAATCATTATCGGCTTCGGCCTCTTGTTTATCGGCTTAAACACCATGGGCGACGCATTAAAAGAACTGCAGTACATCCCGGGCTTTTCCGATATGGTCGTTCGGCTCAGTCGCCAACCGATCCTGGCCGCCTTAATCGGCGCCGTGGTCACCGGCGTGATCCAATCGTCCTCGGCCATCGTCGGGATCGTACAGACCCTTTATGCCAGCGATTCCATTACCTTGGTGGCGGCCCTGGGCCTGGTCTTCGGTGCCAACATCGGCACCACGGTCACCGCGGCTTTGGCCTCCGTCGGCGGCAGCCTGGCCGCGCGGCGCACGTCCCTGTTCCACTTTTTATTTAATGTGTCCGTGTCCGTATTTTTCCTGGCCATTATCGGCCCCTACGAAAGCTTCGTCATCTACATGGCGGAGAAGTTTCACATTAACGACATGATGACCATCGCCGTGGCCCACTTCACCTTTAACTTCGTGGGTATGCTCATCTTCCTACCCCTGATTCCCAAATGCGTCCTGCTTTTGAAAAAACTTATGCCCGGACGCGACGATCTATCCTTGGAACTCGGGAAAATTCAGCTGGACGAAGCCATGGTCAAGACCTTCCCGGCCGGAGCCCTTTCCCAAGCCAAGGCGGCGATCTTTCAAGTATCCGACATCGTGTTGGAGGCCCTTCAAGACAGCAAGCAGTACCTGTTGACCAAAGACAAAAAACACTTCCACGAAGTCAATCAACTGGAAGACATGGTCAATTCCCTGGATACGAAAATCGAATCCTACCTCTTGAAGATTTCCAAGCAATCCCTTCCGGAAGAGTTGGCCGATGAATACTCGGCGAGCCTTCAGGTGCAAAAAAACTTTGAGCGCATCGGCGACCTGGTGCAAAACTTGGTGGAATACTTCGAAATGATTTACGATTCCGGCGAAGAATTTCAAGAAGAAGCCATGGATGAACTCAATTCCATCTACGAACTGTTGATCCACATGTATGTGAACGGGGTAGAAGTCTTTAAGGGCGGCGATCGCCACCTCTACGAAGTCATGAAGGAAGACGAAAACAATCTCAACTACCTGGAATACGAACTTCGCGCCTCCCACTTCAGGCGCATGACCTCCCAACACGAAGAAGCCACGGTCACAACCTCCCTCTTCGTGGACATCCTGGGTACCTTGGAACGTATCGGTGACCACGCCTTTAACATCGCGCGCCTCACCTTCGATCCCATTAAGACCCACGGGGAAAAATCCCTGGTGGCGGAAGATGTCAGACGCGCCACGGCGGGTTGATAAAATAAAGGCTCTATACTATCCATTGAGGAGTTGCTCCCCAATGGATAATATAGAGCCAAAAAACACATAAAAAAGAGACAAACCCCGAGATGTATTCGGAGTTTGTCTGCAGTCTGAGAGAGACTTATTCGTCTCTCTCTTTTTTTATGGCTGTACGGGCCTGAAGGCTCTTGGGGATGTCTAAGATGCGCTGGTTTTCGCTGCCCCGAAAGGCGAGTTTTAAATTTTTCTTCGCCTCCACAAAGGGGCCGTCCACGAGAACGTCGCAGGATTCGAGGAGCTTCACTTTTTCGGGATCGGTGAGGATCTCTTCGAAGGTGTAGCCGGAGTAAATCCACACGGAGGTCGGGATTTGTTTTTTGACATCCGCCAAAACCCGTCGTAGCCAGGTGTTTTCCATGGGTTCGCCGCCTAAAAGGGTGAGGCCCGCAACTTCCGGGCGGCTTAAATAGTTGATCAATGTCTCTGTCGTCTCGTCCGTCCAAACCTCGCCGAAGGCGGGATCCTGGTAGGGTTCGTTGAAACAGTTTTTGCATTTTCGGCTGCAGCCGGTGACGAAGACCGACACGCGGATGCCCGGGCCGTTTGCCACATCCAGGGGCCGAATTTGCGCGTAGTTGCCGTAGTCCATTTTAAATGTGCAGGACGCGGGCGTCGATTTCCTTGGTGCGGCCTTCGTTCCAGAAGTTTTCGCCTAAATAGCCGCAGGTTCTGCGAATGACGGTAAGCTTGGTGCGATCTTTGTTGCCGCATTGAGGGCACTCCCAATCGCCGTCGTCGTTGACGGTGATTTCGCCGTCGAAGCCGCATTCGTGGCAGTAGTCGGATTTCGTATTAAATTCCGCGTAGGAAATGTGATCGTAAATATAGCCCACCATGGTCATGACCGCGTCGATGTTGTTGGTCATATTGGGGATTTCCACGTAGCTGATGCAGCCGCCGGTGGAGATTTTTTGGAATTCGCTTTCGAAGTCGAATTTGTCGAAGGCGTTGATTTCTTCCCGTACATCCACGTGGTAGCTGTTGGTGTAGTAGCCCTTGTCCGTAATGTCTTCGATGGCGCCGAAGGTGGCCTTGTCGATGGAGCAGAAGCGGTGGGTCAAGGATTCCGCCGGGGTGCCGTACAGGGCGAAGCCCAGGCCGGTTTCCGCCTTCCAGCTGTCCACGGCATCCCTTAAGGCGTGCATGACGCGCATGGCAAAGGCGTGGCCTTCTTTCGTGGTGTGGGAGGTGCCGATGACGCATTTCGTGGCTTCGTAGAGACCGATGTAGCCCAAAGACAGAGTGGAGTAGCCGCCTTCTAAATAGTCGCCGATTTTTTCGCCGGGCTCCAGGCGGGCGATGGCGCCGTCTTGCCAGTGAATGGGGGAGACGTCGCTGGTCACTTCCTTCAGGCGTTCGTAGCGAATCAAAAGGGCCTTTTTCACGAGCTCGAGGCGCTTGTTTAAAAGCTCGAAGTAAGCGTCTTCGTCGCGACCGGCCAAAATGCCGATTTGCGCCAGGTTGACGCTCACGACGCCCATGTTAAAGCGGCCGTCGAATTTGTAATTGCCTTCTTCGTCTTTCCAAGGGGAAAGGAAGGAGCGGCAGCCCATGGGGGAGAAGACATTGCCTTCGTAGATTTCCTTCATTTTCTTTGCGGAAATATAGTCCGGATACATGCGCTTCGCCGTGCAGGTGGCGGCCAGGCGAGTGAGGTAGTAGTAGGGGCTGTCTTTGTGGATGTTGTGTTCGTCCAGAACGTAGATCAGCTTCGGGAAGGCCGGCGTGACCTTCACCCCTTGTTTGTTTTTAATGCCGTCGATCCGTTGGCGAAGGATTTCTTCCGTAATAAGGGAGGCCTCGTAGGCGTATTCGCTTTCGGGATCGAAGTACATGAACAGGGTGACGAAGGGCGCTTGGCCGTTGGTGGTCATGAGGGTGTTGATTTGGTATTGAATGGTTTGTACGCCCGATTTAATTTCCCGCTTCGTGCGATTCCAGGCCACTTTTTCCGCCATGGCCATGTCGGCTTTTTCCATGCCGTAAATGTCCAGCTGCTCGGAAATGGAGGCGCTTAAGTATTTTTCGTAGCTTCGGCGCACATAGGGGGCCAAAATGCGGTCGATGCCGTTAATGGATTGGCCGCCGAATTGGCCGGAAGCTACTTGGGCGATGATTTGTGTCGTAATGGTGCAGGCCGTTTGGAAACTCTTCGGCGATTCGATCATCTTGCCGTTGACCACCGTGCCGTTTTTCAGCATGTCTTCCAGATTGATCAAACAGCAGTTGAACATGGGCTGAATGTAATAGTCCATGTCGTGGACGTGAATGGCGCCGGAGTCGTGGGCCGTGACGATGTCTGTGGGAAGAATCCGGCGGCGTGCGATGTCTTTGGAGACTTCCCCGGCGATGAGATCCCGTTGGGTGGAGACCACCACGGCGTTTTTATTGGAGTTTTCATCCATTAAATCCGCATCGGAATAGGTCAAAAGGCTTTCGATGGAGGAGTCGGTGGAGTTGTTTTCCCGCTTAAAGGATTGCACAGAACGGTAGGACTCGTAGGCCTTGGCCGTGGCGATGTTGTTTTTTTCGATTAATTTTTCGAAGACCCGCTTTTCTACCTGAAGCACGGTGGAAGACAGCTCTTCCCTTAAAATTTCTTCTTCGATTTCTTTCGCTACCATGTCCGCCTGATTTTCCACGAAATAGCCCGTGGGCGAGTGCATGGCCTTTTCGATGGCGACGACGATTTTCGATCCGTCGAAATCCACGGACTCGCCGTTGCGCTTAATAATCCTTAAATTGCTCATTCCATTCCTCCGAATAATACAAAATGTCTATTACTTAACCCCTGCGGGTGTTTCTTACGTTTCGCGGGCACTGTTGTCCCAAGCGAGACGATTATACTACATATGGGAGACAAAAGGAAGATGTTTGGGAAAATTATCTATATATAGTGTCTACTTGAGAATGCGAAAAGGGACGTGCAATTGCCTGAAACCCGACGGTTGGGAGAAATAATCCGCGGATATGGTTTACAAGTTTTAAAATTGTGGTATCATAATAGAGGAACTGGCACTCGACATACGCAAGTGCTAATATCATTTCAGGAGGCACATCATGACCATTAAACCATTAGGTGAACGTGTTGTAATTCAAAAAATAGAAAAAGAAAACGTCACGGCCAGCGGCCTCGTCTTGCCCGATACGGCAAAAGAGGAATCCAATGTGGCCACGGTCATCGCCGTGAGCGAGGAATTAAAAAATTCCGAAGACATTCACTGCGACGTCGTCGAAGGGGACAAAGTCATCTACAGTAAATACGCAGGCAGCGAAGTGGAAATGGACGGAGAAACCGTCATCGTCTTAAAATACCAAGACCTGTTGGCAAAATTAAACTAAGTAAAAGAAAGTAGGAGATATTATGGCAAAAGAATTAAAATTCAGCGCAGACGCCCGGGAAGGTCTCGTCGGCGGCATTAACAAATTAGCGGACACAGTGAAAGTCACCTTGGGGCCCAAGGGCAGAAATGTCGTATTAGATAAGGAATTCGGCGCTCCCCTCATTACCAACGACGGGGTGACCATCGCCCGTGAAATCGAATTGGAAGATCGCTTCGAAAACATGGGGGCACAACTGGTAAAAGAAGTCGCCACCAAGACCAACGACGTAGCCGGCGACGGCACCACCACCGCCACCCTGCTCGCCCAAGCCATTATTCGCGAAGGCTTAAAGAACCTGGCCGCAGGCGCCAATCCCATGGTCCTTCAAAAGGGCATTAAAAAGGCCGTGGACGCCATTGTGGAAGAATTAAAGAAATTCTCCGTCCCCGTGGATAATTCCGATGCCATCGCAAGTGTGGCCGCCATTTCCGCCGCCGACGAACGCATCGGCGAACTGATCGCCGAAGCCATGGAAAAAGTAGGCAAAGACGGCGTCATCACCGTGGAAGAAAGCCGCTCCATGGGCACCCAATTGGATGTCGTTGAAGGGATGCAATTCGACCGCGGCTACCTGAGCCCCTACATGGTCACCGATCCCGAAAAACGCGTCGCCGAATTGGACGATCCCTATATCTTAATTACGGATAAGAAGATCAGCAACATTCAAGACATTCTTCCCGTCTTGGAACAAGTGCTTCAAGAATCCCGCCCCGTCCTCTTAATCGCCGACGACATCGAAGGGGAAGCATTGGCAACCTTGGTGGTCAACAAACTTCGCGGCACCTTAAATGTGGTAGGCGTCAAGGCACCGGGCTACGGCGACAGAAGAAAAGACATGCTCCAAGACATCGCCATCTTAACCGGCGGCACGGTGATCACCGAAGACTTGGGCTTGGACATTAAAGAAGCCACCGTGGACATGCTGGGCCGTGCACAAAAAGTCCGCGTGGAAAAAGACAAGACCGTCATCGTCAGCGGCGCCGGCGAACGCAGCGCCATCGACGAACGCATCGGCCAAATTCGCGCCCAAGTGGAAGAAACGGAAAGCGAATTCGACCGGGAAAAATTACAAGAACGCCTGGCGAAACTCTCCGGCGGCGTGGCCGTCATCCAAGTGGGTGCGGCCACTGAAATCGAACTCAAAGAACGCAAGCTCCGCATCGAAGACGCCTTGGCAGCCACTCGCGCAGCCGTAGAAGAAGGCATCGTTCCCGGCGGCGGCGTGGTCCTCGTAGACTGCATCAGCTGCGTGGAAGCTTTGGCCGAAGCGGGCGAAGGCGACGAAAAGACCGGCATGATGATTATTCTCCGCGCACTGGAAGAGCCCCTTCGTCAAATCGCGGAAAACGCCGGTGCCGAAGGCTCCGTCATCGTGGAACACGTCAAGGGCGAAAAACCCGGCGTCGGCTACGATGCTTACAACGGCAAATACGTGAACATGATCGAAGAAGGCATCGTGGATCCCACGAAGGTTACGAGAAGCGCCCTGCAAAATGCAGCCAGCGTAGCCAGCATGCTGCTCACCACCGAAGCGGCCGTGGCCAATATTAAAGAAGACATGCCCGACCTCGGCGCAGCCGGCATGGGCGGCGGCATGGGCATGATGTAATCAATAAAATCTCAAAAATCCCTTTACCTGCGCGGTAAGGGGATTTTTTATAGAAAAGACATTTTCCCTTTTTCTGAAATCCTATAAAAAGCATAGGCAATCGCGCGCCGCGGTGGAGATAAAGGGCGGGACGTGATAAAATAGAGTGGATTAAATATAGAAATGGAGAAAGAACAAATGAACAAAAACTATATGGTAAACGAAATTAAGAATGAAATGAAAACCTGTATCGACGGCATTAACGGCGACAATCTCTTTGAACGCCGAAGCCGCGTGGAAAAGCTCTTCGATTTAGCGGAGCTCTTGTACGACATCGAAACGGAAACGACCTACTCCGAGGCGCCTCGCGTCGCAGTAAATGACGAGGATTACTACGTGGGCCGCGTCCACTTGCGCCTCGGCGGCGGCACCTTAGGCGACGACAATGTGTTTATTCCGGAAAAAGTCCTGCGCCTGCAAAACATCGGCGAAGGGGACCAAGTCCGGGCCAAGGTGGTAAAGCAGGTGTATAATAACAACCACCTGAAGAATATTTACAATTACGAACTTCTGGAAAAAACCACGGAGACCATTGAAAGCGAGCGGCGGGTCATTCCCTACGCGCGGGTGCTCTACGATCCCGATTTCCGCGGCCTCTACATCGAAGGTGAAGGGGAAGACGGCATCATGCGCGTCAATTTGGAAGACGTGAGTTTGGGCAATTTAAATGTCGGCGAAGGCGACATCGTGGACTACGCCTACTGGCAACGGGATCCCGAAGGGGGCCGGGTCATTTGGATCCACAACATGGATGGAGAGAACGTGCTCACTGCGGCCTACGACAATGAGCCATCGCCGGTGGAAGACGATGAATTTCTCGAACACCTTCAGCTCAGCGTCTTCGGAAACGGCCCGGTGGTAAGCGAGCAGGTAAACGCCCTGAAAGACGGGGGAAGCGACGTGGTCCACATCGACGAAGCCTCCGAAGAAAACATCGAAAGCAATTTAGACGGCGCGGATTTGGTGCTGGTGTATCTGAATTCCGTGCGACCTGCGGATGTGAAGCGCATTCGCGACGGCGTGAGAAAGCGTGATTTGGACGTCCTCTTTATTCAAGACGAGGACTTCGATAATATTTTGTCCGCCATTCACGACAAATTGGAAAACAGCTATTATTTCGACATTTAAGGCGAGAGAAAGGGGACAGACGTGAAGTTATTTAATTCCATGACGAGACAAAAAGAGGAATTTAAGTCGCTGGAGGATAAGAAGGTACGCATGTACAACTGCGGCCCCACGGTCTACAACTTCATTCACGTGGGAAATGCCCGCCCCTTGGTGGTTTTCGACACCTTGCGCCGCTACTTTATCTACAAAGGCTACGACGTGGATTTCGTCGTAAACTTTACGGACATCGACGACAAGCTGATTAATCGGGCCAAGGACGAGAACACCACGGTATTCGACGTAGCCGATCGCTACATCGGCGAATTTATGCAAGACGCCAACGGACTGAATCTCTACACCTACAAGACCATTAACCCGCGGGCCACGGAATTTATCGAACCCATGTTGGAATTTGTGGGGGGCCTCGTGGAAAAAGGCGCGGCCTATCCGGCGGACGGCGACGTGTACTTCGACATTACCAAAGCCAAGGATTACGGCAAGCTCTCCGGAAAAAACATCGACGAGCTGCAAAGCGGCGCCCGCATCGAAGTGAACAGCGCCAAGAAAAATCCCGGCGACTTTGTTCTGTGGAAGGGCAAGAAAGAAGGCGAACCCTTCTGGGCCAGCCCCTGGGGCGACGGCCGCCCGGGCTGGCACTTGGAATGCTCCGTCATGGCCAAGACTCTGCTCGGTGAGACCATCGACATCCACTCCGGCGGGGAAGATTTGCAGTTCCCCCACCACGAAAACGAAATCGCTCAATCGGAAACCTTAACGGGCAAGACCTTCGCCAATTACTGGCTCCACAACGGCATGATCACCGTCGACGGCACAAAGATGAGCAAGTCCTTGGGGAATTTCTTTACGGTGCGTGAAGTGGCCAATGTCTTCGATCTGGAAGTGCTTCGCTTCTTCCTTTTAAGCGCCCACTACCGCAGCCCCATTAACTATTCCTACGACGCCATGGAACAAACCAAGGCGGGCCTGGACCGCCTCTACGGCGTCAGAGACCACATGGAACAGCTCTTAAAGGGCGACATGGAAGCGGGGAATGACGCGGACTTCGACGCCGATGTGCAAAAAGAAAAAGAAGAATTTATGGCGGCCATGGACGACGACCTGAACACGGCCCGTGCCACCGGCGCCCTCTTTACCCTGGCGAGAGACATCAACACCTTTATCGCCAAGGGACCGAAGAAGGACAGCTTGCAATCGGCCTACGACACCTTTATGGAACTGGCCGACGTTTTGGGGATTTTGTATCGCCGGGAAGAAGCCGACGAAGACAGCGCCATCGAAGCCCTTTTGGAAGAGCGAAAGGCCGCACGGGCCAACAAAGATTTCGCCCGGGCCGATGCCATTCGCGACGAGCTCTTCGAAAAAGGCATCGCCATCGAAGACACGAGAGAGGGCACTCTGTGGAAGAGGATTTAAGAGGATATTTTTCCGCGCCCATGTGGACGGAAGACGAGGCGAGGGGGCAAAATCCCCTCGTTCTTGCTTACATAGGGGATTGTGTCTACGAACTTTTCATCAGAAGCAGGATTCTTCACCGAAACGAAAAGGTGGCCCGCCTCCACCGGGCCTCGGCGAAGCGGGCCAAGGCCTCGGCCCAATCGGCCCTTGCCGAGGAATTAAAGGATTTTTTCACGGAAGAGGAGGCCGCTGTCTATCGTCGCGGGCGCAATGCCCACTCGAAGACCACGGCGAAAAACGCCTCCGTGGCGGACTACCGAAGAGCCACGGGCTTTGAGTGTTTGATCGGCTACTTGTATAGTTCGGGAAACACGGCGCGGCTTGTGGAGTATTTTAAAGAGATTGAGAGGATATGGGAGAATGAAGGTTAAACTCATTGCATACACGCCGGACGGGGCGGCTACCATTGCCAAGGCCGCCAAGCTTTGCTATTCCCCGGTGGGGGTGGAGGCCATCGAAGAAAAATTGGACGAGGCGGAGGTTGCCCGCTTCGTCGCCATGCTCGCCGACATGGGCCACGCCTCGCCTATGGAGCACATCAGCTTCACCTTTGCCATCGAAGGCGTGAGCCGGGTCCTGACCCATCAATTGGTGCGCCACCGCCTGGCCAGCTATTCCCAGCAATCCCAGCGCTACGTGCGTTTGGATCGATTTGAGTACATTATTCCCAAGGCCATCGAAAAAGACGAAGCCGCCAAGGCCCGCTTCATCGAAAGCATGAAGGCGGCCCACAAGGCCTACGAGGATCTCACGGAGCAGTTGAAGGCCGTCTATGTGAAAGAGCTCGAGGAATCCGGGATGGACGAGAAAAAAGCCGCCTCCGCGGCGGAAAAGCGCGCCATCGAAGATGCCCGCTACGTGCTGCCCAATGCCTGCGAGACGAAAATCGTCGTGACCATGAACGCGAGGAGCTTGATGCACTTTTTCACCATGCGGCTCTGTGAGCGGGCCCAGTGGGAAATTCGCGACATGGCCCTCGCCATGTTGAAAGAAGTCTTGGCCGTGGCGCCTGAGGTATTTAAACAGGCGGGTCCCGCCTGCGTTACGGGTCCCTGCCCGGAAGGGGCCATGACCTGCGGAAAAATCAACGAAGTCCGCGCCTTTTACAAGGAGGAAGTATGGAAACGACCATGATCTACGGCCGAAACCCGGTCCTTGAAGCCTTAGACAAAATGCCCGACAAGGTCTACATTCAAAAGGGCGCGAAAGACGGCTCTATGAAAAAAATTCGCGGCCGAGCCAAAGAACTGGGCATCTACGTTCAGGAGCGCGAAAAATCCCGCCTGGACGAAATGTGCGGCAATCAAAACCACCAAGGCGTCGTGGCCTTTATTTCCGATTTCACTTACGGCAGCGTGGAAGACATGTTGGCCCTGGCCGAAGAAAAAAGCGAGGATCCTTTAATCGTGCTCTTAGACGGCATCGAAGATCCCCACAACCTCGGCGCCATTATTCGATCCGCCTACGCCATGGGCGCCCACGGCGTCGTGATACCGAAACACCGAGCCGCCGCCGTGAACGCCACGGTGTATAAGACCTCCGCCGGGGCGGTGGATCACATGATCGTGGCGAAGGTCACGAACATCAACCGCACCATCGACGATTTAAAGGCGAAAAATATTTGGGTCTACGGCGCCGACGGAGGAAAGGGCGCCCTTTACGATGCGGATCTCACCGGCCCCATCGCCGTGGTCATCGGCAACGAGGGCAAGGGCCTGGCGGAAAAGACGAAGGAACACGTGGACAGCCTGCTCTCCATTCCCATGGACGGGGGCTTCGATTCCTTAAACGCCTCCGTGGCCGCCTCGATTTTCCTCTACGACATCAAGAGACAGCGACATGGCAAGGCATCGGCGCTATAAAAGAGACGGTCGCTACCTCTTTGTCGACGGTTACAACATCATCAACTACTGGTCCGACTTCGACGGCCTCATCGACGAGCATCTGGAAGAGGCCAGGGAACTTTTGGTGGATCTCTTGGAAGAGTACGCCGCCACGGAGCATCTGTTTATCATCCTCGTCTTCGACGCCTATCGGGTGAAGGGAAACGGGGGCAGCATTCAGAGAAAGCCCCACATGGACATCGTCTTTACGAAAGAAACCGTCACCGCCGACCGCTACATCGAAAGCGAAATCGCCTCCATGGGCCGGGTGCGGGACGTGACCGTGGCCACCAGCGACTACGTGGAGCAGCAGATTATTCTCGCCCGCGGGGGCAAGCGCATCAGCGCCAGAGAGCTGGAGCTCTTGGTGAAGCGCTCGAAAAGCCTGACGCGAAAAGAAGCCAATCGCATTCGCACGAAAAAAGGCACTTACCTCGCCATGGACGAGGAGAACAAGAAAAAGCTGGAAGATTTAAAGCGGCAACTGGACAAGTAAACGGGAGGGAAGCCTCTCGTTTTTTGTTGCGGCGAAAAGGGGCGAAAAATCCCGCCGTTTTTTTGAAATAACCTTGTCAATCCGCGAAAGGAAACGTACAATGGTTGTGGTAGTATTCGAAGGAAACTATACATTTATTTCTACATGAACGACCGTCACAATGTGTATTGCACTCAAACGAGGTGATAACATGAAGCGAGTAGGCATTATCGGCGCCGGAAAAGTCGGCGTCAGCTTAGGCATCGCCCTGTTTACATCGGGGCCCCTGAGAATCAGCGGCTACTTTAGCCGCAGCCTTTCAAGCGCGGCCTACGGCGCAGAGAGGACAAACAGCGCGTGCTTCAAGACCCTAAATGAATTGGTCGAAGCCAGCGATGTGATCTTAATCGCCACCCCGGACGATGCCATCGAAGGCGTGTGGCGAGACCTTTTACAATTAAATATTTCGGGAAAGATTCTCTGCCACACGGCGGGCAGTTTGTCTTCTTCCCTTTTCTTCGATCGTACTACCAACGACGTTTATGCCGCATCCATGCATCCCCTATTGGCCTTTGCCGACAAGGAATCGGGACACGCATCCGTCGGTAGTGCGTTTTTTACTTTAGAAGGCGACGAGAAGGCCGTGGCGGTGTTTAAAGACTGTCTCGATGCCCATAATATCGCCTACAAAGTCATGACGAGTGCCGACAAGGCCACCTACCATTTGGCCACGGCGGTTATGAGCAATTTAGTCGTGGCCGTAAGCGCCATGGCCTTCGACCTCATGGAGGACGTGGGCTTTACAGAAGCCGAGGCGAAAGAGGCCTTAAAGCCCCTGGCCACCGGAAATTTGGCGAAGATTTTCGACGTGGGCCCCGCCGCCGCCCTTACGGGCCCGGTGGAACGCTGCGACATGACCACCGTTCGCCGCCACCTGGACGCCTTGGCGCGAAAGGGCGATGAGAAGGAAGAGGCCCTCTACCGGGCGGCAAGCTTGATTTTGGCCGACATCGGCGAGGAAAAACACAAGGATCGACCTTACGACGACTTGCGTCGATTGTTGAAAGGAGAAGAAGCATGAAAAAAGCAACGGTACGTACATTTAAAGAGGCCAAGGAGACGGGCGAAAAGCTCACCATGATTACCTGCTACGATTACTCCACGGCGAAGCTCGTAGACAAATCGGGGATCGACTCCATCTTAATCGGCGACAGCCTGGGCATGACCATGCTGGGCTACGAAGACACCTTGTCCGTCACCCTGGAAGACATGATCCACCACTCCGCCGCCGTGGCGCGAGGCGCAAAACATCCCCTGATTATTTGCGACATGCCCTTTTTAACCTACTCCACAGGCATCCGCGACAGCGTCATGAACGCCGGTCGCCTGATCTCCGAAGGCCACGCCCACGCCGTGAAGCTCGAGGGGGGCACGGAAGTAAAAGATGTCATTAAGGCCATCGTCGATGCGAAGATTCCCGTCTGCGCCCACATCGGCCTTACGCCGCAATCGGTCAACGCCTTCGGCGGCTTCCGCGTCCAAGGAAAAGACGAAGCCACGGTGGCCAAGCTCTTTGCCGATGCCAAGGCCGTTGAAGAAGCCGGGGCCTTTGCCGTGGTCTTGGAATGTGTGCCGGCGGCTCTCGCGAAGAAGCTCACGGAAATGCTTTCCATTCCCACCATCGGCATCGGCGCCGGCGTGGACTGCGACGGCCAAGTCTTGGTCTATCAAGACATGCTGGGCATGTTCGACGATTTCGTGCCGAAATTCGTGCATCAATTCGCCCACATCGGCGAAGCCATGGTGCAAGGTTTTAAGGATTACAACGACGCGGTGAAAGACGGCAGCTTCCCCACGAAGGAACACGAATTCACCATGGACGAACGATTACTGGAGGACAAGTAACAGGATGAAAATTATTACCCGCGTAGACGAATTAAAAGCCGCCTGTAAAGCGGCAAAAGCCAAGGGCAGTGTGGGCCTCGTGCCCACCATGGGCGCCCTGCACGAAGGCCACGGCTCCTTAATTAAAAAATGCCGCGAAGAAAACGACACGGTGGTGGTGTCGGTGTTTGTCAATCCCCTGCAATTTGCGCCGGGGGAAGATTACGAAGAATACCCCCGGGACATCGACAAAGACGGCGCCTTTTGCGAAAGCTTAGGGGCGGACATCGTCTTTCATCCGGAGCCGGAGGAAATGTATCCGGAAAACTTCGGCTTCCGCGTTACGCCTCCCGATGCCATGACCCACATTCTCTGCGGCATCACCCGCCCCATTCACTTTACGGGCGTGGCCACGGTACTCACGAAGCTCTTCAATTTGGTGGCGCCGGATAAGGCCTACTTCGGCCAAAAAGACGTGCAACAGGTGGCCATTGTCGAAGCCATGGTGCGCGACTTGAATATGGATCTCACCATCGTGCCCTGCCCCATCGTGCGAGAAGAAGACGGCCTGGCGAAAAGCTCCAGAAACCGCTACTTAAATGCCGAGGAGCGAAAGGTCGCCGTGGTGCTCTCCCGCTCCATTAAAAAGGCCAAGGCCATGGTGCGTGAAGGCGAGAAAGACGTGGCCGCCCTCTTGGATGCGGTGACGAAAGAAATTCAGGCCGAGCCTTTGGCGAAAATCGACTACGTGGAAATTCTCCGCTTCCCCCATTTCGAGAGGGATGCGACGCTGGTGAAAGACAGTTTTATTGCCATGGCTGTCTACATCGGAAGTACCCGCCTTATCGACAACAGCTTTTTTAAAGAAGACTTAGCGAAATAAGCATAGAAAAAGACGGCCCGCGCGGCCGCCTTTTTTTACTCTTCTTCCAATATTTTTTTCCACTTGGCCAAATTTTCTTTTTCCTTTTCGGCCAATTCCGGGTAAGTCGGGTTCATGTCTTTCATAAGCTTCAGTATAATTTCCGACACCGCGTAGCGGGCGTACCACTTGCGGTCGGCGGGAATAATGTACCAGGGGGAATTTTCCGTGGAGGTGTGGGCGATTAAATCCTCGTAGGCCTTTTGGTAATCCTCCCAATAGGCCCGCTCGTTCACATCGGAGGAGGAAAACTTCCAGTGCTTTTCCGGGCGAATGATCCGCTCCATAAGCCGCTCTTTCTGCTCGTCCTTAGACAGGTGGAGGAAGATTTTCACCACGGTAAAGCCGTTGTCGTTTAAGTAGGATTCGAAGGCGCGAATCTCTTTGAAGCGGCGGTTCCAAATGTTGTCGTCCACCAATTCTTCCGGCAGGGGAGATTCTTTTAATAAATCGTGGACCCGGGTGACCAGCACGTCTTCGTAGTGGCTGCGGTTGAAAATGGCGATTTCGCCGCGGCGAGGCAGGGCCCTCGCGATGCGCCACAGGTAGTCGTGATCCAGCTCCTCGGCATTGGGGACTTTAAAAGGCGTTACCGTCACGCCTTGGGGATTTAAGGCCGTAAAGACGTGTTTAATGAGGCCGTCTTTTCCCGCGGCGTCCATGGCCTGGAGAACCACGACGATGCCGCGGGTGTTTTCCGCGTAAAGGGCGTCTTGCAGCTCGGCCATGGCGTTCAGATTTTCAGGAAGAAGTTTGCTCTTTACTTCTTTTTTCTCCAGAGGACCGTCGTAGGTCGTGGCGTAATCTTTTAGATGAATCTTTGCCTTTTCAGGAACTTTGTATTGGTTTATATTCATAGGGCACCACCTTTTCGGGTATAATACATGTAGTAACTGAGACAGGAGGATTTTATGAAAAAAGAATTGAGACGAAGCACCACCGATCGCGTCTTCGCCGGCGTATGCGGCGGCTTAGGCGAATACTTCGGCATCGACTCCAACATTGTACGGGTATTGTGGGTTCTCTTCGCCCTCGGCGGGGGAAGCGGCCTATTGGTCTACATTATTTGCGCTCTGTTGATTCCCGAAGAATCTACCTGGTAAGGGCAGCGTCTTTCGCTTCCGAGAGCCTTTTATTTTTCGGATCCAGGGCCAGGAAGGCGTCGAAAAGTTTTTCGGCGTCTTTTTTATTGCCCTCTTGTGCGTAGCGATTGGCCCGGGCGATGGCCTCGGACTGAATGCTCTCCATCATGGCCTTGGCATTGGCGTAATTGTTGCGGTCTTCTTCCACCACCTCTTTGTAGGCGGCGTAGGCGGCCAGGCTGTCTCCCGCGCGGGAAAGCTCCAGGGCTTTTTTGTAGGAGGCGTCGGAGGCCTTTAAGGTCTCCAGCTCCTGAATTTTCAAGGCCATGTCCACATTGTCCACCGTAGGCGGAAGGCCGTCGTAAATGGCCTCGGCGGCGGCGTAATCCCCCATGGCGATAAAGTTTTGGGCCTTGTCGTAATTGCGCCGCGTGCTCACCCCGTCGTAAATGCGAAAAGCAAAGAGGGTGAGGGCGATGGCGGCGACTGCGGCGACGAGAAAGAAGAAGACGCCTTTTTTCTTCGAGGGCGCCGGTTCGCTCCCTATGCCACGCTCAAGATCGATTTCGTCCAGGGGGCGAATGGGGATGGTCTCCTCGTAGGTCGTGGCCCGATCGGCGAAATCTCGGTCCTTGTTCACGTAAAGCTGAAAGAGCTTTTTGTTTACCTGCCGCTCGGTGACCGCCGAGAGCACGAAGTCCTTGGATCGGCTGCAGTGATGGCAGATCGCCTCTTCATCGGAATTGGTAAAGCCGCAGATGCAGCGCCACACATTGCCGCTCTTTTCGCCGTAGGTGTAAAAGTCCGGCCCGAAGAGCTTTTTCAGCTCGTCCTTCTTTTCCTTGGGCACCGTGGGCACGGTAAGGGACACTTCCTTGGTGCGATCGTAGTAATTTCTCGTGCCGTCTTGAAAATGCACTTCCGAAATGCGAATGCGCACGCCCCGCGCCGTGTGGTGGCGCTCGTCCAAAATCCAGTAGGGAAGGTAGGAGAGGGACTTGGGCTTTAAATTGAGATTCTCGTAGCCGTGGTGAAAGACGGTTTCGTCGAAAATAAATTTGCCGAAGGCGTTAATAAAAAGCACGTCTACCTTTATAAAGGTGACGGTTTTGTCGGTGTCGTTGATCACGTCGATGACCAGGGCGAAATCCGTATCCGCCTGAGCCAGGTAGGCATCCACCACCTGCACCCGGTTGGCGGGATTTACTCGTACTTTTGTCAATAGGGTTCGCATAGAAACCTCCTCGCCCCTATTATAAAAAAAGGCCGCAAAAGAAACAAGAAGCAAGAAAAAAAGCACCCTAAGGTGCTAGCGGCGGTAGATCTTTTCGGGAAAGTGGTGCTGCCTCTTCGACAGCGCATAACCTGAAAAGATCCCCAGCATATTTAAGAGCCAATCGTCGATGTCGGCGCTTCGGCCCGTGAAAAACTGCAAAGTTTCCACGAGAAGAAAGATGCCGCCGTAGAGGAGAAACAAGGGGCGAAGGTCTTTCAATCGGCGAAAGAGCACGGGGCTGAGAAACCCGAGGGGCACGCCGATGAGGATGTTTCCGAAAATATTCAAAAACATCCCCGTAAAGGATCCGTAGCGCCAAAAGGCCTTGATGGTGGCGAAGGGAATTAAATTCAGCTTCCAATCGGCCAGGTCCGTGTCGATGCCCAAGAGCACGCCGCCCATTTCCAGGCGCTCGTTGTCGATGAGAAGAAAAAATAAGAGCCACAGGCAGTAGGTGGAGAAGGCCAACAGGAGCCGCTCCCGTTTGCGATTGCTCTTCTTTTTTTGTTTGGAAAAAAATTGCGTACGCAGGAATGAAAAAGCAAAAAAGGAAAAGAAGACGACGATGGGCGTCTTCTTCAGTACATAGTAGATCAAAAATACCTCTCCGGATCAAAATCCCACAAGCTGTCCAAGAGCACGTCGCTTTCTTTTACGATGGCTTCTCGATAGGGTAGATTGTACGTGTCTTTTACGGCCACCACGTAAAGCCCCGCTTCCTTGGCGGCGGCCAGTGCGTAGTGGGCGTCGTCCACGAGGATGATTTCATCGGGCGATGCACTCAGGCGCTCGGCCAAGGCGTAGTAAAAAGCCGCGTCGCTTTTTTCGATTCCCACGCCGTCGCAGGTTTGGATGAAGTCGAAGGCATCGTCCAATTGAAAGCGGTGCAAGGCGGGCATTAAAAGCTCTTGATTCGTGGCCGTGGCGAGAACCACCGGCCCCAGGCGCCGGGCCTTTTCGACGGCCTCCATGGCCCCTTCCTTTAAGGGAAGGTTGTTGCTGTAGCCGTCCAACAAAATGGCGCCCATTTCGTTGAAGATTTCTTCCGGCGACTCCTCCAGCTCCAGCTCTCGCTTAAAAAAGGCGCTGGACTGCTTTAAACTCATGGTGGTAATTTGATCGTGAATGGCGTCGGTGTATTCCTTGCCCTTGGACTCCACGAAATTGCGGCCCAAATTGCGCCACATGCCCATGGAGTCGATTAAAGTTCCGTCGAAGTCGAATGCGGTAGCTTTCATAGGATTCCTTTCTGTTATTTGCGGCACAGCACTTCCAAGCTCATGAGGCCGTTGATTAAATCTTTTCCCGAATCGAAACTCATACCGATCCGGTAGCCGTCCAGGCGCGTCGTGCCGGGGAGCATTTCCGCCATGTCCGCGTGGAGGGTGGTGTTGGTTTCGATGGTCACATTGTAGGGGGCGGTTAAATCGCCGAGAGGCAAGGCGGAGAAGTCCTTGTCTAAAACCAGGGCCACTTTTTCCATAATCTCCGCCCGCACCTTTTGAAAATTGCGATGGACGACGGCACTGTGTGCCAAGCTGTCTTTCGTCACTACGTATTCCACATAGGGCATGTAGCCTTCCAGAATCAATTGGTTGTAAAGACCGCTGTCGCCGACAATCAGGCCCACGGGAATGTGCTTTTCCTTGGCGTAGATTTGATTGATCATGGCCTCGGAGCATTTAATGCCGTTAATGCTTACCCGGTGAAAGGACGTGGAGTAGCTGTGGTCCATATTGGCCCGGTGCTGGCCGCTGGAGGCGTGGTAGCCGAGAAAAAAGATCACGTCGTGGCGATCCAAGCCGCTCATCATGTATTCTCCCCTCGGGTAGCCGGAGATGAGCTCGATGCGCTCGTCCATCTCCGAGAGGGTGAGGTAATCCAAATTTTTGCCGTCGCCGTGGCTGTCGGCGACGGTAATGGTTTCGATGTCTTTATTTTTCGGGCTCCTCTGAATGCCGTCGATCACCGCCTGCAAATGGGCGTGAATGGCCCGCGAATAGGCGGAAGCGGCCTTGTATTCGTCGCTGAAGCGGTCGATGCCGCCGATGCCCTCCATGTCGAAGGAAATATAGATATTCATTAAATGCTCCTTTCCGTGGTAGGATAGAAGGTAAGAAAGGGGAATGGGAATGGATTCGTATTATATGAACGAAGCCCTGAAAGAGGCGAAGAAGGCCTACGATTTAGGGGAAGTGCCCATCGGCTGCGTCATCGTGAGAGACGGCGTGATTATCGGCCGGGGCCACAACCGAACAGAGACCGACGAAAGCGCCACGCACCACGCGGAGATCATGGCCTTAAAAGCGGCCGATGAGGCCACGGAGGGCTGGCGCATCGGCGGCGATCTCTACGTCACCGTGGAGCCCTGCCCCATGTGCATGGGGGCCATATTAAACAGCCGTATCGAGCGGCTCATTATCGGCACCGACAATCCCCGCTTCGGCGCGGCGGGAAGCGTGGTGAATCTCGCGGCCTTTCGCGCCTTTAATCACAGCGTCGATGTTACCGAGGGCGTCTGCGCCGAAAAATGCCGCGCCCTCATGCAGTCGTTTTTTAAAGGCCTTCGCTAGCCCGGGCTTTGGCCGCATCCAGTTCTTCTTTGGTGAGGCCCCGCACGATGGAGAAGGGATCCCCCTCGGCCACGGCCCGGGAAGGCACCTTGGCGCCGTCGGGGAGGCGGGTATTTTCTTCGAGAATAGCGAAATCGCCCACATACACCCCTTCGCCTGCGGACACGCCGCCCTTCACCGTGGCGTAGGCGCCGATGGATGCGCCCTTAATTTCTGCACCGGCCTCGACGACGGCGTATTCGCCGATGATTGCCGGGGAATCGGCGGTGCCTGAAATTTTCGCCGAGGGATCCACTGCGGCGCCCGCTTTAATCCTTACATGGTCTTTTTCCGTATATGTCATAACAACCTCGTTTCTTTAGTAATTGTGGAAACAAATATCCATAATAATCACCGCGGCGAAGTACACCGCCAAGGGAAGGGCGTCTTCGTAAATGGCCACGGCGTATTCCTTGCCGCCGGCGATGGGGCTCGCGGTCATGGACATGAGCTTTAATTCGTCTTCTTCGATGAAAAATTCCCGGTTTCTGACAAAGCCCACAATGTCGTATTTCTTCTCGCGGTAGATAAAACTGAGATTGGGAAGGGAGAAGCGGGCCTTGTCTTCGAAAAAGTCCACGACCTCGTCGTCAAAGGACAGTTGAAAGGCGTGGGTTTGAAAGGGAGGCGGCGTTTTTCGCTCCAGGTGAAAACGCTCGTTTCCATCGGCATCAATTAGTGATAGAGTATAGGGTATCATGGGAAGTTCGCGGAGGATGTAGTCGAATCGGTCGACGAGAGCATCGTCCTTGTTGTGTAAAATCTTTAAACCGTCCGCGTCGTAAAAAGCATAGGCCATGGCGGCCGGCGGGCGAGATGTCGCTCGCATGGTGCATCGAATCATGGTGTCACATCCTTCCCGTTTATTGTACTATACCGAGTCGAAAATACAAGAATTTGAATAAGGAGGTCGCCTTGGAAAACATGGATGAACTTTTAAAACGTATTAACGAATTGGCTCACGAGGCCAAGGTACGTCAGCTCACCGACGAAGAGGTGGCGGAGAGAGATCGGTTGAGAAAAGCCTATTTGAAAATCTTTCGCGAAGGCTTTCGTCAACAGCTTTTAAATACAAAGGTCGTGGACGAAGAGGGAAACGACATTACCCCCGAAAAACTAAAGCGGGCCAAAGCGGCTAAAAAAGCCGCCGAAAAAAAGGACGGGATCTGATATGCGCGCCCTGATCGTCGGCGGCGGAAAATTAGGCATGCGCCTCGCCCGCGCTTTGGTGGAAGAAAACATCGAGATCACCGTGCTGGACAACGATCCTCGGGTGATCCAAAAGGTAAACAACGAGCTGGACGTGTTGACGGTCTTGGGAAATGCTCTGGATTTTAATATTCTCAGGGAACTGGACATTCAAAACTACGATTTAATCATCGGCACGGTAACCAGCGACGAATCCAATGTATTGATTACGAGCATCGCCAAAAAGCTCGGCTGCAAAAGCGCCATCGCCCGCATTCGAAATCCCGAGTACCACTCCCAGATCCGCCTGATCAAAGAGGAGCTGGGCATCGACTACGTCATCAATCCGGAGCGGGCGGCGGCCATGGCCATCGAAAAATACCTGCTGAAGAAGTACTCCCTTATGAGCGACGAATTTGCCGGCGGCAAGGTCAAGCTCGTGGAATTTAATGTGGGGCAGGAAAAAGAGTTTGTGAACAAAAAGCTCATGGACCTGGATAATTTCGACAACCTTCTCATCGCCGCCGTCTCCCGCCGGGGCTACACCTTTATTCCCGACGGCAACACCCAGCTCAAAGAAAACGACGTGATTCTGGTTATCGGGGCGCGAAAAAACATCGACGCCTTCGACCGGGACCACTCCAAGGTGACGGCGGTCAAGCCCACAAAGAGCGTTATGATCTTAGGGGGCGGCAAGCTCGGGGATTACCTGTGCAGCCTTTTATTAGAGGATAACATCGACGTGTTGGTCATCGAAAAGGATCACGACAAGGCCGTGTCCTTGAAGGAGCGCCATCCCGATGCCGTAGTGATTCACGGCGACGGCACGGACTTTAATGTGTTGGAAGAAGAAGTGATCAAGTCCTACGACGCCTTTATCGGCGCCACGGGCATCGACGAGACCAATATTTTAATGGCCCTGTCCATGAAGGAAGAGGGCATTACGAAATCCGTGGCCAAGATTTCCCGGGTGAATTTCATCAACGTACTGGACCGACTGAACTTGGACGCCACCTTTAATCCCAGCTTTATTACGGCGTCTTTGATTTTGAAGTTGATTCGGGGCAAAGACGCCCTGGCCATCAGCCTCATGTACGACGGCAATATGGAAGTGGCGGAAATTCAGCTGGACGACGATTTAGAGGTTTTGGATACGTCCCTGGCCGATTTGTCCCTTCCCAAGGGTATACTCATCGCCGTCATCGTGCGCGGCCAAG
Organism: Aedoeadaptatus acetigenes; assembly: GCF_025566985.1. Classification (NCBI taxonomy): domain Bacteria; kingdom Bacillati; phylum Bacillota; class Tissierellia; order Tissierellales; family Peptoniphilaceae; genus Aedoeadaptatus; species Aedoeadaptatus acetigenes. The sequence goes on along the minus strand of NZ_JAOQJD010000010.1, from coordinate 54,804 downwards.
ACGTGATCATTCCCAACGGTCGCTCCTGTTTGAGAAAGGGCGATCGGATCATCGTCTTCTGCAAACACGAAAATGTCCACGCCATGAAAGAATACTTCTACAATTCGGAATCAGGAGGCCTGTTCAATGAACTTTGGAGCGGCGTTTAATGTCTTAGGCGCCCTTTTAATGGTGGAAGGGGCGTTTCTCATGCCGCCTCTTCTCTACGCCGTCTGCCACGGAGAGGGTAGCACAAAAGCCTTTATTATCGCCATGGCCCTGGCGCTCATCGTCGGTGCCTTGTTGTTTTTCATGCCGCGAAAAGAAGAACGCATTCGGGGCCGCGACGGCCTGTTTATCGTGGCCGTGGGATGGATCGTCGCCTCCCTTCTCGGCGCCGTACCCATTTACTTAGGCGGCGGCACGCCCAATTACATCGACGCCCTCTTTGAAACCGTCTCGGGCTTTACGACAACCGGCGCTTCGGTCATACCCAATGTGGAGGCCATCGACAAGAGCATCGTCTTGTGGCGCAGCATGACCCACTGGATCGGCGGCATGGGGATCTTGGTCTTTACCCTGGCCCTTTTGCCGCGGGTGGGGACCAACGGCTTTCGCATTTTCAAGGCGGAGACGCCGGGTCCCGTGGCGGGGAAAGTGGAACCCCGCATGAAGGACACGGCCAAGGCCCTTTATAAAATCTACTTATTTATCACCGTCGTCCTCTTCGTGCTTCTGTATTTCGCCGGCATGAACGTCTTTGACGCGGTCATCCACACACTGGGCGTCGTGGGCACCGGGGGCTTTTCCTCCCACGCCAATTCCTGCGCCGCCTACATCGACAATTCCGCCATTTTAATTATTATGTCCGTGTTTATGATCATTTGCGGCACAAACTTCAGCCTCTATTCCCGGGCCGTGGGCGGCCATTGGCGGGAGATGTTTTTAGATGAAGAGTACCGCCTCTATTTGAAAATCCTCGGCGGCGCCGTCGTGTTGATCGCCCTGAATTTGGTTCTATCGAATGAAATGACCGTTGGCCTCGGCTTAAGGGAATCCCTCTTTCAGGTCACCAGCATTATTTCCACTTCGGGCTTCGCCTCTTCGGACTACGATCAGTGGCCGGGCTTCAGCAAATGTATCTTGCTGGCTCTGTACTTCTTCGGCTCCTGCGCCGGCTCCACCGCCGGGGGGATGAAGATGATTCGTATTTTGGTCCTGTGGAAGATCGTGAAGCGGGAAATTTTCAAGAGCATTCACCCCAACGCCATTATGCCCATTCGCATCAACGGAAAGATCGTGGAAGATCAAGTGATCTTCGGCATCGTGGCCTTTATCTGCGTCTATATTATTCTCCTCGCCGTCTCCACGGCGCTGACGGCCACCTCCGGGGTAGACTTTCTCACGGCCTTTTCCGGTTGTTTGACCTGTCTGTCCAATGTAGGGCCGGGATTTTCCGGCGTCGGGCCCACCAACACCTTTGTGGAATTTGCGCCGGGGTACAAGCTGCTCTTTTCGTCCCTTATGCTCATGGGGCGCTTGGAATTTTTCACCATCCTCGCCCTCTTCGCTCCCCAACGGGGCCATCGTTACATGAATTAGGAGTGAACTATGCACATTACCATGATCGGAACCGGCGCAGGCTCCAGGCTCTTGGCGCAGGCCCTGGTCCGGGAACACCACACGGTGGAATTTCTCATTCGCAGGGAAAAACAAGTGAAAAAAGCCCTGCGGGATTTTCACGCCCATTTTTACGAAGACGAAGACGATGTCTTGGCCATGGATTTTGATACGACCGACGCCTTCGTCTTTTGCGACGATTCCAATCGCGCCCTGGCCTTGGCGAGCTTGCTCTCAAAGCGGGGCGCGCCCATTCACTTCATCAGCTACGACAGCGCCCTGGGACGGCTTCTCGAAAAAACCAAATCCACCTTCGGCATCGACTTCGTCTACGATTACGGCGAAATCCTGGCCAGCCGCATCCACCACTTCTTTTACGAAGAGGCGGGCATGCAGACGGAAATTTTCGAAAACTTCGACTCGGCCATGGTAAAAATCGACGTGGCAGACAATCCGGCCTTTGTAGGTCGGCGGGTAAAAAACATCGGCCCCTTGGAAGAATTGGTGCTCGTCACCATTCGGCGGGGCGGAAAAATCATCGTGCCCAAGGGTAACACCGCCATCGAAGCCGACGACGTGCTGCGCCTGGTGGGCAGCACCGAGGCCGTGGGCCGCTTCCGCCGGCGCTACGCCCGAGTGGACGTCTTCGAAAGCCTGGAGCGCAAGCGGCGCTTTTTGGTTTTCGGCGACGGCAAGGGCGCCCAAAGCATCGAAGCGGCCCTGGCGAAGGAAGCGGACACCCTGCTTCTTTCCAGAGGGCGGCGCTATCCCTACGGCGTCAACTACGTCATCGATCGGCCCGTCACCGAAGCCATGGAAGACGTGGACGTGGCGGCTTACGACGGCTTTATCGCCGCATCCGACGACGACGCGGACAATTTCCTCGTGGCCACGGCGGCGCGAGATGCGGGCCAAAACCACGTGGCCCTGTGTTTAAAAGACGAGCGCTACATGCGGGTCGTGGACGTGGCCCACACCGGCGGCATATTCTCCGGAGAGCTTCTCGTGTCTCAACAGATCAAAAACAATCTCTTCGGCCCGCCGGAAATCTCCCTGCACCTGTTTCCCGGCACCTTGGAAATCTACGAAATCGTCTTGAGCGAAGATGTCTATGCCACGGGCAAAACCATCGAATCTTTGGAACTTTCCGAAGGCTTTTTGATCGGCGGCATCGAGCGGAAGGGAAAGAGCGTCTTGCCGAAGGGCAAGACCGTCTTAAAAGAAGGAGACCATTTAATTCTCTTCCTTTTGCCGGAATGCGCCGGGGATTTGCAGAAGTTTATTCGCCGAAAGGCCAAGCGCTTTTTGACGGAACTGTTTTCCATGTAGAATAGAAAGAGGAGCATGTGACATTTTCAAACGACTGGGACGATTTATTGAAAGAGGAAATGGAAAAGCCCTATTACAAGGACTTGCGCCGCCTCTTAATCGAAGAATACAAAACCCAAACCATCTATCCCGAGGCCGAGGCGATTTTTCGCGCCATGCGCCTCACCTCCTTTCACGACACGAAGGTGCTTCTCTTGGGCCAGGATCCCTATCACGGGCCGGGGCAGGCCCAGGGCATGAGCTTTTCCGTGCCGGCGGATTTTCCCCTGCCGCCCTCTCTCGTCAACATCTACAAAGAATTAAAAGACGATCTTGGCATCATCCGCGAAAGCGGCGATTTAACTTCCTGGGCGAAAGAAGGGGTGCTCCTTTTAAATACCACCTTGACCGTGCGGCGGTCTCAACCCATGAGCCACGGAAAAATCGGCTGGGAAATCTTTACGGACAAAGTCGTGTCCCTTTTGGGCGAGCGGGAGCGGCCCATGGTCTTTCTCTTGTGGGGCGCCCACGCCAGGAGCAAAAAGCGCCTCATAAAAAATCCCGCCCACCGCATCATCGAATCGCCGCACCCTTCGCCTCTGTCCGCCTACCGGGGCTTTTTCGGCTCCAAATGTTTTTCGAGGACCAACGCGTATTTAGAAGCCATGGGCGAGGTGCCTGTGGACTGGAGGTAATATGTACTTACACGTAAAAGAAGAAATGGCCGCGGCGGGATCCATTCCCGTGCTCTGGGTTTTGCCCGAGGCCGAGGCCAAAGACAAAGTCATCATCTACTATCACGGCTGGGGCTCCGACGTGGAAAGCTCCCGCTTCCGGGCGAGCATTTGGGCGGCGGCGGATTATCCCGTCCTCGTCGTGGAAGAAGCCCTTCACGGCGCCCGGGGCAGCTGGGACTACGAAGACATCAAAAAGCTTCCGGAAGTGGTCATCGAAAACATGAAGGAATTCGACGCCATTCTCGCCTGCGTCCGCGCCCGCTTTCCCGAGAAAAAAATCCTGGTGGCGGGCCACTCCATGGGCGGCATGACCGCCATGGGCCTCTTGGCGCGGGATGAAGTGGCGGGGGCTTTGGCCTTAAACGGCCTGGGCGACTGGACGCCTTTGGCCATCGCCCCTTACAAAGAAGCGGCACAGGCCTACGATCCCATGAACCACATCTCGAAGCACAAAGACAAAGCCATTTGCATGTTAAACGGCGAGCTGGACGATGTGGTGAATCCCGTCTATCAAAAAAATTACTACGAAAAAATAAAAGACGAACACGAAAACACCGCGCCTCTCGTGTTTGAAATCATCGAAGGAACCTCCCATGTGGTGACCACCAATATGATGGCCATGACCTTGGAATTTTTAGAGAAAATGTAAGGAGAATCCCTCTATGATATAATGATCCGTTGAGGAGGAAGCCATGGAAACGAAAGTGTTACACATAACGGACGAAAAGGATAAGGCGCAAATCGAAGAAGCCGCGCGCCTCTTGCAGGAAGGGGAGCTGGTGATCTTTCCCACGGAGACCGTCTACGGCTTAGGCGCCGACGGTTTAAACGAGAAGGCCGTGGATAAAATCTTTCAGGCCAAAGGTCGTCCCAAAGACAATCCCCTGATTCTGCACATCGCCGATCCGGAACAGGTATTGGATCTGGTGAAGGTGATTCCGCCGAAGGGCAAGGATTGCATGGACGTTTTCTGGCCCGGCCCCCTGACATTGATCTTTGAACGCTCGGAAAAAGTCTCCGACAGCATTACCGCCGGGGCGGATACGGTGGCCATTCGCATGCCGTCCCATCCCATCGCCCACGCCCTTTTAAAGGCGGCGGCCATTCCCGTGGCGGCGCCCAGCGCCAACACCTCGGGCCGCCCGTCGCCCACCCGCCTCGCCCATGTCCTGGAAGACATGGACGGCAAGGTGCCCATGATCGTGGATTCCGGGGACACCAATGTGGGCATCGAGTCCACGGTCTTGGACGTGACCGTGGATCCCCCCATGATCTATCGCCCAGGCGGCGTGACGAAAGAAGATTTGGAAGCGATCATCGGCGAGGTGGCCATCGACGAGACCACCATCGACGCGGACAACGACGCCGTGCCCAAGAGCCCGGGGCAAAAGTATCGCCACTACGCCCCGAAAGGCGACGGCACCTTGTTTGCCGGGGATTTAAAAAACATCGCAAAAGAAATCAATCGGCGCGTCGCCGAAGCGGAGCCCGGCAAGAAGACGGCTGTGCTCTGCACGACGGAGACAAAAGACCTTTACGAAGGCATGGATCTTTTGGTGGACATGGGCAGCCGCGAACACTTGGAAGATGTGGCCCACAATCTCTTCGACAGCCTGAGGCGCTGTGACGAGGAAGACGTGGACGTGTTGTTTGTGGAAGGCTTCGACTTTATCGGCATCGGCGTCGGCATTATGAATCGGCTCTTAAAGGCCTGTGGCGGAAAGGTGGTATTGGGACTATGAACATACTCTACATTTGCACGGGAAACACCTGCAGAAGCCCCATGGCGAAGCTACTCACGGAAATCGAAGCGGACAAGCGGGGGCTGAACATCACCGTGCGCTCAAGGGGCATGGCCGCCCACGACGGCGAGTCCATGAGCGTCGGCGCCATTAAAGTCATGGCGGAAGAAGGCGTCAACGCCACGTTTCACAAGGCGAAGACCGTGACGGAAGACGATTTAATGTGGGCGGAAGTGGTCTATGTCATGACCCACACCATGACCGCCAATTTAAAGCGGGGCTACCCGGCGTTTAAGGAAAAAATTCAACCCTTTGCCGAAAAAGACGTCATCGATCCCTTCGGCGGATCCTTGGAAATCTATCGGCTGAGCAGAGACCGCATACTGGAAGAAATCAAAAACAAATGTGAGGGGGAATGGGCGTGAAAATTGCCATGGGCGCCGATCACGGCGGATACAGAAGAAAAGAAATGTTGAAAGCCTATTTGGAAGAAAAGGGCCACACCGTCGTGGACGTGGGCACGGATTCCACGGATTCCGTGGACTATCCCATTTACGGAAAGGCCGCGGCAGAAAAAGTCGCCGACGGCAGCTGCGAGCGGGGCATTTTAATTTGCGGCTCCGGCCTCGGCATCGGCATGGCCGCCAACAAAGTGAAGGGCATTCGCTGCGCCATGGTCTCCGAGCCCTACTCGGCCGAGCTTTCTCGCCGCCACAACGACGCCAACATGATCTCCATGGGGGCGAGAACCATCGGCGGCGACATGATGAAAGAAATCGCCGACACATTTTTGGAAACGGACTTCGAAGGCGGACGCCACGCCCGCCGCGTAGCCATGATCGAGGAGGAAACATGGGAAAAGTAACGGTAACCGAACACCCTTTAATTCAACACAAACTCACCCTTTTAAGAGAAGCCTCTACCTCCAGTAAAGACTTCAGACAGCTTTTGACGGAGATCACCATGCTTATGGGCTACGAGCTCACGCGGAATCTCCCCATTCAGGACAAAGCCATCGAAACGCCCATGGGGCGCACCGTGGGCAAAGAAATGGCCGGCAAAAAACCCGTCATCGTCCCCGTCCTGCGGGCGGGCCTCGGCATGGTAGACGGCCTCTTGAACTTAATTCCCGGCGCCCGCGTGGGCCACATCGGCCTCTACCGAGATCCGGAGACCCTGGAGCCCGTGGAATACTACTGCAAGCTTCCCAAGGAAATTGCAGACCGGGAAGTCATTATCGTGGATCCCATGCTCGCCACCGGCGGGTCTTTGGCCGCCGCGGTCAACTTCGTGAAGCAAAGAGGCGCCACCTCTGTACGCGCCTTATGCCTTTTGGCGGCGCCGGAAGGGCTCGAAGCCTTTCAAAAAGCTCATCCCGACGTGGATTTGTACGTGTCGTGTATCGACGAAAAATTAGACGAGCACGCCTATATTGTGCCGGGTCTCGGCGATGCGGGAGATCGAATTTTCGGAACGAAGTAGTAGGTGAAGCATGAAAATCTTGTTATGGCCCTTTCTCGTCGCGGTCCTTATTAGCCTAATCGCCACGCCCGTCGTTCGAAAAGGCGCCATTCGTTTCGGCTTTATGGACATCCCCAAAGACGAGCGCAGAGTCCACAAAAAAGCCATGCCCCAAAGCGGAGGCCTGGCCATTTTCCTCGCCGTCCTCGTGAGCGTGTTGATGTTTCTGCCCGTGGACGGGGAAAAGATCGCCTTTCTCACAGGCGCCGCCCTTATCGTGGCCGCGGGCCTTTACGACGACAAATTCGCCATGAGCGCCAAGGCCAAATTCGCCATGGAAATTTTGGCGGCCGCGGTACTCATCGTCGGAGGCACAAAGATCTCCTTTTTCACCAATCCCTTTTACGGCACCAATCTCGTCATTAATTTAGATTGGCTCGCCGTTCCCATTACCGTCTTTTGGGTCGTGGGCATTACCAACACCATCAATCTCATCGACGGAATCGACGGCCTCGCCTGCGGCATCAGCGCCATTGCATCCATCAGCCTCATGTTTGTGGCCCACCGGCTGCAGCACGAGGAAATGGCCGTCTTGGCAGCCATTCTGGCCGGCGGATGTTTGGGCTTTTTGCCCTACAACTTCAATCCGGCGAAAATCTTTATGGGAGACACCGGCGCCCTGTTTTTGGGCTTTACACTGAGCTATCTGGCCATCGAAGGGGTCATGAAATCCGTGGCCATGATCACCATCTTAATTCCCGTGTTGATCTTAGGCGTGCCGGTTTTCGACACCACCTTCGCCATGATTCGCAGAAAGCTTTCGGGAAAAAGCATTTCCGAGGCGGATAAGGGCCATTTGCACCACCGCCTCCTGCGCCACGGCTTCAATCAAAAGCAGACCGTCCTCGCCCTTTACGGCGTGAGCATCATCTTCGGCATTATCGGAAACATCGTAAGCACCATGCACGAAAAAAACGGCCTGATCGCGTCCATCATCATCATTGCCGCGGTGGGAATATTGGCCCTGTTCTTAGGCCTGTTAAATGAAAGAGAGGAAGAGCATTGAAAGTACTGTCCGTCTTCGGCACAAGGCCCGAAGCCATTAAAATGGCGCCCATCGTTCTGGCCCTGAAAGAGCGGGGGGACGTGGAAAGCATCGTCGCCGTCACCGGCCAACACCGGGAAATGCTGGATCAGGTTCTGGACATCTTCGGCATCGTCCCCGACTACGATCTGGACATCTTCACCCCCGGTCAAAGCCTGACGGACATCGCCGTGCGCTCTTTAAGAGGCTTGGAAGACATATTTAAAACCACAAAGCCCGACCTGCTCCTCGTTCAGGGCGACACCTCCACCGTCTTTGCGGCGGCCCTATCCGCCTTCTACCACGGCGTGAAAATCGGCCACGTGGAAGCGGGACTCAGAAGCCACAATCTCTACTCCCCCTACCCGGAAGAAGCCAATCGCAAGCTCACCGGCGTCTTGGCCAATTACCACTTTGCCCCCACGGAGTCCAATCGCCAAAATCTTTTAAGAGAAGGCTACGACGACAAGAGCATTTACATTACGGGCAACACCGTCATCGACGCTTTGGCCTACACGGAGCGGGAAGATTTCGTCTTCGACGAGGCGGCATTAAACGCCATCGACTTTAAAAAGAAAAAAACCATTCTACTCACTTGCCACCGCCGGGAAAACCTGGGCGCGCCCATGAAGCGGATCTTCTCCGCCGTGCGCCGCATTGCCGATGAGTACGACGATGTGGAAGTGATCTTTCCTGTGCACCTAAATCCCAAAGTGCGGGAAATCGCCGAGGCGGAACTGGGCGGTGCGAAAAACATTCACCGCATCGAACCCATGGACTATTTGCCCTTCTCAAACATTATGGCGAGAAGCTATCTCGTGGTCACCGACAGCGGCGGCATTCAGGAAGAGGCGCCCCACTTCGGCATTCCCGTCCTCGTCGTTCGGGAAGAGACGGAGCGGGAAGAAGGCATCGTGGCCGGCACGGCGAAATTGGTGGGCACGGAAGAGGCGGCGGTGTACGAAAACATCCGCCTCCTCCTCGAAGACAAAGACGCCTACGACGCCATGGCCAAGGCCTTAAATCCCTACGGCGACGGCAAGGCGGCGGAGCGCATCGTAGATATTATTTTAGAGAATCAAAAAGAAGGAGGCGGCCGGTGAAACGATTGAAGCGAATCCTCCCCGCCCTTTTGTGCCTCTCACTTTTGCTGGGCGCGGCACCGACGCCTGCGGAAAATCCTCCGCAAACGCCCGGAGAAAAAGTGGCGGAGCCGCGGGATCAGAAAGAAAAAATCCGCACGGGCCAAGGGGTGCAGCCCATGACCGCCACGGAGAAAAAAGAATTCGACGCGGCCATGGCCAAGCCCGACGAAGTCCTTTTAAAAAGCTACATCATCGGCGATTACGAAACCGGCGCCATCTACAAAGAATTTAATGCCGACACGCCGGTGGGCCTCGCCTCCACCACAAAGCTCATGACCATCTACTGCGTCATGGACGCCGTGGACAAAGGCGAAATCGGCATGAAAGACCCGGTCACCATCGACCACGCGGCGGCGGCCATGCACGGCAGCGTCTACAAGACCAAGGAAGGCGAAGTCTACACCGTGGAAGAGCTCATTCACGCCGGCATGATCGTCTCCGGAAACGACGCCATGATCGCCCTGGCCGATCGCATCGCCGGCAATGAGCAGGCCTTTGTGGCCCGCATGAACGCCAAGGCCAAGGAAATGGGCTTCAGCCACATGCACTTCATCAACGTCCACGGCCTCACAGATTACGCCGCCAACGACTACAACAAGGCCACGGCGAGAGAAATGTTTGAGCTTTCCAGAAGTCTTTTAAAACGCTACCCCATGGTTTTAGATGCCACGCGCCGGGCGAAAATCGACGAGCCGGGCAGAGAATACAGAAGCTACGCCACCAATCCCCTGCTGGGCATACTTCCCGGCATCGACGGACTGAAGACCGGCTACACCGGCGCCGCCGGCCGCTGCCTTATCGCCACCGGCGAGAGGCCCGCAGAAGGCCCCTACTTAAACACCCGCTTCATCGGCGTCTACATGGGCGCGGAAAACGACATGGATCGCTACGCCGCCTCCCTGCGCCTGTCGAAAGAAGCCATGAGCCGGCGAAACAAAGTCCTCGCCGATAAAACCAACGAACTGGACTTTTTAACGCTGAAATCGGCGAGCCCGAGAAAAAGCCCGGTCTACGTCAACGAAAACGTGGTTCGCACCGTCAAAGACGGCGCCGAGGTCACCATGGAAATGGAATACAAAACCATCGTTGCGCCCTATTCCAAGAAAGAGCCCGTGGGCGAAGTGCGCTTCGTGTCGGAAGGCGAAGAAATCGCCCGGGCGAAAGTCTATGTAAAAGAAGACATCAAAAAGCCCAATCCCGTCTTGTCCTTCAGAGACATTATGGCCGACGTGTTCCGCGCCATGGAGAAGGCCGCTTGACAGAAAAATACCCACTTGATACAATAGGCGGGTATGGACCCGTAGTTCAGCTGGATAGAATGTTGCCCTCCGAAGGCAAAGATCGTTGGTTCGAATCCAATCGGGTCCGCCAAATGAATAGCTAAGTTGCAGATCTGCAATTTAGCTATTTTCTTTTTTTTATTCGCGCTTCTGTATGAAACGCCCTCAGAAGTCGCGGAAAAACAGGCGAAAAGAAAAGACTTGTAAAAAATTCACAACACCTGTATAATGATTAAGTAAGTTGCTACGGGGTGTGGCGCAGTTTGGTAGCGCACATGGTTTGGGACCATGGGGTCGAAGGTTCAAATCCTTTCACCCCGACCACTCTAATCATTTACAATACGGCGGGGTGTAGCGCAGTTTGGTAGCGCGCATGCTTCGGGAGCATGAGGTCGAAGGTTCAAATCCTTTCACTCCGACCAAATCGAGATTCGCTTCGGCGAGTCTCTTTTTTTAGGTTTTTATTGCGAATATTGCTTTTTCACCGGTCGTTTATGTGGTATATTTATTTATGACTATGGCCCTCTGTGGCCAAGGCAATGTACAGAATGATCTTCTAAATGAAAAGAAAGGAACAGATAATAACATGGCTTTCATTCAATATTTACGCACTCGAATCACCCATAAAGGGATTCGCATCGTCTTCCCCGAAGGTGAAGATCCCAGAGTACTTTGGGCAGCGGTTGAGCACCAAAAAGAAGGCTTAGTCCACCCCATCGTCATCGGTTTCAGAAACGAAATCGAAGCCACGGCAAAGAGAGAAAACATCGATATTACCGGTTTGGAAATCGTGGAAGTCGGCCAATTCGAACACATCGATGAATTGGTTGAAAAGTTTGTCGAACGCCGTAAAGGGAAAATCGACGAAACCCGTGCCCGCGCACAACTTCACGATCCGAACTACTTGGGGACCATGATGGTTTATGCCGGCTATGCCGACGGCATGGTATCCGGTGCCGTTCACACCACGGGCCAAACGATTCTTCCCGCCCTTCAAATCATCAAGACGAAAAAAGGCGTCAACCGCGTATCCGGTGTGTTCATTCTCTTCAGAGGCAAAGAATGCTACCTCATGGCCGACTGTGCCATTAACACGGAAATGGACGCACCGACTTTGGCTGAAGTGGCTGTAACAACCGACGAAGCCGCAAAACAATTCGGTTTCGATCCGAAGATCGCCATGCTTTCCTTCTCTACCAAAGGCTCCGCAAAGAGCGACACGGTTAAGAAAGTGGAAGTCGCCACCTATTTGGTAAAGGAATCCCATCCGGAAATCAAAGTCGACGGCGAACTTCAATTCGACGCCGCCATCGATCCCGAAGTTGCCAAGAAAAAGGCGCCGGGCTCCGATGTTGCCGGCCAAGCCAATGTCTTCATCTTCCCGAACTTGGAATGCGGAAACATCGGCTACAAGATCGCTCAACGTCTCGGTGGATTTACCGCCATCGGTCCGATTCTTCAAGGCTTGAATATGCCGGTCAACGACCTGAGTCGTGGTTGTACGAAAGAAGAAACCTATCAATTGTCTTTGATCACCGCCGTACAAGCGTGCATCGCAAAAGATGAACAAGAAAAATAAAAAATCGGCCCGAAAGGGCCTTTTTTTCTATGTTGAAAAGGTGAGGAAATGGATGCTTTCAAACGATTAAAAGAAAATCTTGCCGCCTACGACAAGGTGGCTGTTGCCTATTCCGGCGGCGTGGATTCGTCCTTTTTAATGGCCGTGGCCGCGGAAGTATTGGGACGTGAAAATGTCATGGGGATTTACGTGGTCAACGAGCTACATCCCCGCAGGGAGCGCTTCGACGCTCATGTCTTGGCGGAAATGATCGGCTGGGAGATTCATGTCATTCACTCCAGCATTTTGGAGAACGAAGACGTCATGGCCAATGGGGTGAATCGCTGCTACTATTGCAAGCGGTCGACCTTTCTCGCGGCGAAAGAATACGCCGAGGGGCACGGCTTCGATATGCTTTTAGACGGCACGAATTTAGACGATCTCTCCGACCATCGGCCGGGTTTTAAAGCCCTGGAAGAATTAGGAGTTAAGAGCCCCTTGCGGGAAGCGGAATTTACCAAGGAGATGGTGCGGACCCTTTCTAAGAAACACTTCGACCTTCCCACGTGGAACAAACCTTCGGATTCCTGTTTGGCCACCCGGATTCCCTACGGTACGCCGCTCACGGTGGAGGCCTTGGCCGTGGCGGAAAAAGGCGAAGCTTATCTCCACGAATTGGGCTACATGACCTGCCGCATGCGCCTGCACGGAAGCGTGGCCCGGGTGGAAATTCCCGTGGCGGATTTTCAAAAGTTTCTCATCAATCACAGGGAAGATGTGGCGGCTTACTTTAAGGAGCTCGGCGTCACCTACACGGCTCTGGACGTGTTGGGCTTCCGCTCCGGCTCCGGCAACGAAGGGTTGAAAGACGCGTGAGGGTTTTATACATCGATCCCTTCAGCGGCATCAGCGGCAACATGTTTATCGGCGCCATGGTAGACGGGGGCCTGTCGCCTGCGGGTTTTCTCGAGGGCCTGGCGCCACTCGGCATCGCCGCCGAGGACGTGATTTTCGAAAAGCGGGAGAAGACCGGAATTCTCGCCACCTACTTTAATTTAAAGAGCGAGGAAGCACGCGGCCATCACGATCACGCCCATCATCACGAACACGATCATCACGGCGATCACGATCATCATCACGAAGACGATCATGAAGACGATCACGTGCATGCCCACCACCACCACCATCATCGCGGCCTTGCCGACATTTTGGCCCTCATCGAAAAGAGCGGCTTCGAGCGGGGGGTCAAGGATCTGGCCAAGGCCATCTACCTGCCTCTCGCCAAAGCGGAAGCCGCTGTCCACGGCAAGGATCTTTACGAGGTGCACTTCCACGAAGTGGGCGAATTGGACGCTGTGGTGGACGTATTGGGCGCGGCCTACTACACGGTAGCGAGCGGCGTGGAGGCCGTTTACGTGGGAAAAATCAACACCGGCGGCGGCATGGTCACCTGCGCCCACGGCACCTATCCTGTGCCCGCTCCGGCCACGGCCCACATTCTGTCCACATTGGATGTGCCCTTGGGGGGGGCTACGGTGGAAGAAGAGCTCACCACCCCCACCGGCGCCGCCATATTAAAAGGCATTCAGGCCGCCTATCGGCCCCGCCCCGAGGGACGGGTCTTGAAAGTGGCCTACGGTGCCGGCACGAAGGATCACGACTTGGCTAATGTGCTCCGCCTCTTTTTCATCGAGACGGAAGAGGCCCGTGCGCCGATTTTTTACAGCTGCAATTTAGACGACATGACCGGCGAGGCCATGGGCTTTTGCATGGAGCGCCTCTTCGATGCCGGGGCGCGGGACGTGAGCTTTGCGCCCATATTCATGAAGAAAAATCGCCCGGGCTATCGCCTGGACGTGCTCGCCGACGGGGCGAGCGAAGAAAAGGTGCTGGAGGCGCTCTTTAAGCACACCACCACCTTGGGCGTGAAGAAAATCCCCCTGGAAAAAATCGAACTGCCTCGCGCCACAAAAGAAACCATGACGGCCCTCGGTCCCGTGTCGACGAAAAGGGCCCGTTATAAAGAGATGGAAAAAATTTCCCCGGAATACGAAGATCTGAAGGCTCTGGCCCTCAAACACGACACCACCGTGGAAGCCGTGCGCCGGGCGTGGGAGTTGGGCCTATGAAAAAGTATTACGCCGTGAAGGCCGGAAAAGTGCCCGGGATCTACCGGGACTGGGACAGCTGCAAGGCCCAGGTCCACGGATTCAAAGGCGCCATTTACAAATCCTTCAAGACGGAAGAAGAGGCCCTGGCCTTTATGGGAGAAACCCGGGAAGAAAAAGACGACGCCTCCTACGACGTCGTGGCCTATGTGGACGGCTCCTATCGCCACGAAGATGCATCTTACAGCTACGGCGTGTCCATGAGCTGGGAAGGCGGCAGTTGGGAAGACAGCTGTCGCTTTACGGGGGAAATGGCCTCGATGCGCAATGTGGCCGGGGAGATTTTAGGTGCCACCGTGGCTATGAAAAAAGCCCTTGAGCTGGGTTTTTCCAATATGAAGCTTTGCTACGACTACGCCGGCATCGAGCATTGGGCCAAGGGCGAGTGGAAGTGCAATAAAAAAGGAACCATAGACTACAAGGCATTCTATGATTCCGTAAAAGATCGCCTGGCCGTAACTTTCGTGAAAATCGAAGCCCACACCGGCGTGGAAGGCAACGAGCGAGCCGATACCCTGGCGAAAGAGGCGACCTTCAGCTCAACTGACGAAGGGTAATATTGTTTTTTTCGAATAGGCTCACGGCGTAGTCGTCCACGCGATAAGCGTTTTTGTAGACCACTTCCCGAATTCCCGCCTGAATTAACGCTTTTGTGCAGTTTAAGCAGGGAAAATGGGTAACATAACAGATAGTGTCCTTGGTGGGGATGCCCTCCTTGGCACAATACAAGAGCGCGTTCATTTCCGCGTGAATGGTGGCGATGCAGTGGCCGTCGCGCATGGTATGGCCCACGTCGTCGCAATGGGGATTGCCTGCCACCGAGCCGTTATAACCCGTGGAGACGATGCGATGGTCTTTATTGACCAGGACGCAGCCCACAAAAGCGCGGTCGCAAGTGGAGCGGCTGGCCACGATTTCCGTGATTTGCATAAAATAGGTGTCCCAAGATTTTCTCAAAGCAAACCTCCTCTCGCTTAGTATAGCACGGGAGGATAATTTGGTAAAAGGAGTAAGGAAAGGAATTATTTATGAAAAAGACAATGAGTGAATTTAAAGACTTCATTGCCAGAGGTAATGTCATGGACATGGCCGTCGGGGTCATCGTCGGCGGGGCCTTCGGAAAAATCGTCACGTCCTTGGTCAACGACATGCTCATGCCCTTAATCGGGCTTTTGCTCGGCGGCATCGATCTCACGAAAATGTACCTGGCCTTAGACGGAAAGACCTATGCCAATCCCGTGGAAGCGGCGGAAAGCGGCGCGCCCATTTTGGCCTACGGGAACTTCCTGCAAAACGTCATCGACTTTTTAATCATCGCCTTCGTGATCTTTATGGTCATCAAGCAAATCGGCAAAATGAAAGATCACTTCATTCACACAGAAGAGGAAGCGGCCACCACCAAAGTCTGCCCCTTCTGTAAGGAAACGGTGCACATCGAAGCCACCCGCTGCCCCCACTGCACCGCCGTTTTGGAGGATAAGTAATGGCCAAGGGCTTGGTCCTTGAAGGCGGCGGCGCCAAGGGCAGCTACCAACTGGGCCTTTTCCGCGCCCTTCAAGAAACACATCCGGATCTACGCCTCGTCGTAGGCACGTCCATGGGCGCCTTAACGGGCGCCTTTATTGTTCAGGGAAACACCGATGTGCTGGCGGATATTTGGCAAAAGTTCTCTTTCGAAGGGGGAAGAGAGCTGATGCTTTCATTGGATGAGGCGAAAAAGACGCCGGACATTATTCGCATCGCAAAAACCGCCCGGGCCGCCCTGAACATGGATGTGGCTCCCTTAAGAGAATTGATTCACCGCCACATCGACGAGGAGAAAATTCGCGCCTCGAAAATGGACTACGGCCTCGTGGTCTACAATCTAAGCGAAGGGAAGACAGAATACCTTTATCTGGAGGACATTCCCGAGGGCAAACTCCATCAATACATTTTGGCCAGCTGCGCCTACCCGATCTTTCCCCCCGTGCGCATCGACGGAAAACTTTACGTGGACGGCGGCGTGGGCAACAATCTGCCCTACGAAATGGTCTTGGCCAAAGGCATGGAGCCTGTGATCTTAAGGACCAATCCGCCGAAAAAAGGAGAGAAACTCCCCGAAGAAGCCCTCGTCTTGGGGCCCGCCCGCCCCGTGGCCGACACCATGCACTTCGATGCGGACCTGGCGCCCTACCGCATGCAGCAGGGCTACCGCCACGGCCGGCGAATCATCATGGGCTACGACGGACTGGACTACACCTTCTACCCCATCGCCGAAAAAGAAGCCTTCAGACGATTAAGCGAACTGTTTTTCGCCCGCACGGAAGACTTCCGCTACCTGGCCGAGGTCAAGGGAAGCGGCGAGCGGGGCATCGTGGAAAACCTGTGGCCGTCTTTGGCCGCGGACCTGGGTCTTTCCGAAGACTACAGCTACAAAGCCCTGTTCATCGGTCTCATGGAAGCCAGGGGAAACATGCTCCATCTGCCGAAAGATCCCTTTTACACCGTGGAAGGCTTTTTAAAGGCCCTGGATGAAAAGAGCCACGTCCATCCCCGAGTGGTCTCCACCCTGGACCGAGTGCTCTATTTGTTGTTTTGCGGAAAGAGGTTGGCCATTGAATAAAGAAAAAATTACCCGCCTTTTAGAAAACCATCGCCCCGAACCCCTGGGCCTGGACCACCGCTACGCCGTCTTGTGCGCCCTGGTGGAGGTGGAAGGAGAGCTGCACGTGCTCTTTGAAAAGCGCTCCGCCCGCCTGAAAAGCCACACCGGCGAAGTGTCCCTCCCCGGCGGCCGCATCGAAGAAGGGGAGACGCCCGAAGAAGCGGCCTTTCGAGAGACTATCGAAGAGCTCAGGATCGATCCCGCCTGTTTGGAAATCTTAGGCGAAAGCGACTACCTCGTCACCCGCCAGAGCAAAGCCGTGCACTGCTTTATCGGCGTCCTCCACGGCGTGGACGTAGCCGCCATCGATCCGGAGCCCGCGGAAGTGGCCTACGTCTTTACCGTGCCCCTCGACCTCTTCTTGGAAACGGAACCGGAGGTGCACCCCATCGAATTCAAAAAAGACAACGACGACGGCTTTCCCTACGAACTCATTCCCACCACCACCGTGGCCCCATTTAACAACTACATCGACCGCATCTTTTTCTACAAAGGCGCCGAAAAGAAAGAGCAAATCGTTTGGGGCATGACGGCAAAAATCATGTACGGCGTGGCGAAACTCTTAAAAACCCTCCTTTAATTACAAAAAGATGACATCGCAGCCATTTCCTTGCCCCCGGTTTTTTCGATTGGTACAATTGGTTTTGTGAAAGTTACAAATTGTAACCAATTACGGAAAAACTCGGACAAAGGAGATACCATCGTGATAAAAAAGACCGCCCTGCTTTCGGCCCTCGCCCTGAGCCTCATTCTGCCCGCCCATGCGGAAGCGAAAACTGTCACCGTCAATCGGCCGGGCCTCGCCCCCGCTCGCTACGAAACCGACGCCGCCACCGTCGGCGAATTTCTCCTGGAAAAAGACATCATCCTCGAAAAAGGCCAAGTGCCCTTCCCCAGCGCATCGGAAGCACTGAGCGAGCAGGCGGATCTCACCATCAGATCGGGCTACACCATTACCGTGAAAGACGGCAAACATAGCTACACCCGCTCCGCCACATCGAACAAAGTGGCGGACATACTGAACGAGCTGAACATTAAGCTCGGCGAAAAAGACACAGTCACCCCGCCCATGGAAGGCAGCGTAAAAGAAGGCGAAATCCTGCGCATCAATCGCTATAAAGAGCGCACGGAAAAAGCCATGCGCGATATGCCCTTTGCCACCGAGCGCAGAGAAAATCCCCAAATGGATGCGGGGAGTGAGCGCGTCATTCAAAAAGGCGAGGCGAGCAAAGTGGAAGAAGTGGTGCGCATCAGCACCGTCAACGGCGAAGAAACCGCCCGCATCGTCCTCTCCTCCCGCGTCATTCGTGAAGGAAAAAATGAAATCGTCGAAGTGGGTACGAAGCCCGTGGAAAACATGATTCACGGCAAGAAATACAAAAAGAAAATCACCATGAACGGCACGGCCTACGATCCGAGCGCCGGCAAATGGACCGCCTCCGGCACCCGCGCCCGCGTCGGCGCCGTGGCCGTGGATCCCCGCGTGATCCCCCTCGGCACCAAACTCTATATCGAAAGCGCCGACGGCTTCCCCACCTACGGCTTTGCCGTGGCCGAAGATACCGGAGGCGCCATCAAAGGCAATCGCATCGATCTGTTCTACAACAGCAGAAGAGAAGCCTACAACTTCGGTCGGAGGAATGTGATTGTGTATGTCTTAGAAGACTGAGAAAAGAGACGCTTGAGGGCGTCAGAGTGATGATAAAGGAGGGAGAATCATCCGATTCACCCTCCCTTTTTTGTGTCATCAAACAGCATTCGCCTCAATTTCACAAAGGCGAGCGAAAAAAACTGTCTACGTTACACCAACCGGCGTGGACGAAAGAAAATGGATCTAAAAGCGGTGTTGACCTTTGCATGCATGAACATGAAAAAACTGGCACTAATGATGGATCGAAAAGAGCGGGACGGAGGAGGCGACGGCCCTTCTTTTACTGATTTATGGAGAAAATGGATTGACAACATAAAAAAGAGACAAACCCCGAAATTTATTCGGAGTTTGTCTGCAGTCTGACATCCTTTGCAAATGCAGAGGATGTTTTCTTTTTTGCGTGGCTTGACGATTTTGCATCGGATGATGGTTTTAGCGATGGGCTGCCGCTTTGGCCAATCTCCCGCCGATTGTCCCCCTATCGGAAACGTGCTACACTGAATTTATCGGATCTGCGCCTCGACATAGGCCAAAAGTTTCTTCGACACGTCGATGCCTGTGGCTTCTTGAAAGCCTAAATAGCTCATATTGGAATTGATCTCCACTAAAAGGGGGCCGTCGTGGGAGTCGATGAGGTCGATGCCTGAAAAGGCGAGGCCGGCTTTTTTGTGGGCGGCGAGGGCCAGGGATTTTTCTTCTTCGGTGAGGCGGATGGGCCGGGCCGTGGATCCCGCGGCGATGTTGGCGCGAAAGTCGTGATCGTTTCTGCGCTCGATGGCGCCGAGGATTTCATCGCCGATGACGAGTACCCGCTTGTCCACGCCGGCGGACTCGGCGATAAAAGGCTGAAAGAGATAATCCGTCGCCCCGATTTTTTCCGCGATCTCCTTCGCTTCGTCGCGATTTTTCGCCAGGTACACCTGCTCGCCGAAGGAGCCTTTGGCGGCTTTGATGACCATGGGGTAGCCGAAGTGTGCCTCCACATAATCGAGAAATTCGTCTTTCGGCGCTTGGGGTCGGTAGTGAAAGGGAGCGGGGATGGTATCGATCATGGGAAGGAAGGGAGCCAGGGCTTCGTAGGTGGCGATTTTGTCGTCGGCCAAGGCGATGGCATCCGCCGGATTAAAGAGGGGGCAGGTTTTTTCCAGGGCCCGGGCCAGGCGAATGTCTTTGTCGAAAAACAAGATGGCGTCGGGGGTGGGATCCCCCTTCATGTCTCGGGCGACGACGCCCTCTTTTTCCGCAAGGAGGACGTAGTCCGTGTGGGGCTTGGCAAAAACATCGGTGCCCTTTGAAACGAGATCCTGCACCACTTTGTGGATGGCGAAGGAAAAGTAACCGTGATAAATTATGTGAATCATGTAACCTCCGGAGGAATTATGTCAGTAGAATCTATTCGTAAGAAAATCGACGCCGTAGACGACGAATTGGTGGATCTTTTAAAGGCCCGCTTCGATTTGTCCCGCGCCATGGGCGAGGAGAAGAAAAAGATCGGACGGGCGGTCTACGATCCCGCGCGGGAAGCGGTCCTTCTCGCCCGATTGGAAGAGAAGGCCGCGCCCTACGGGCCTGAAGTGCGCGCCCTTTATGAAAAAATGATGGAACTTTCCCGAAACCTTCAGGACTGATGGCTCCTCTTGATTATAACCGATTTTACCTATGATATAATCGAGGGAGGAGGGATCCTATGAAAATATTAATTACAGAAGACGAATCGGCCATTGCCGAAATTATTGCATACAATTTATCCAACGAAGGCTACGAAACCGCCATGGCAAAAGACGGCGTGGCCTGTTTGGAAACCTTCGACAGCTGGGCGCCGGACTTGGTGCTTTTGGATGTCATGATGCCGCGCATGGACGGCTTTGAAACCCTGCGGGAGATTCGCAAGAAGAGCCGCGTGCCGGTGATTATGCTCACGGCAAAGGATTCCGAAGGCGACCGCATTCGCGGCCTGGAGCTCGGCGCCGATGATTATGTGGTGAAGCCTTTCAGCATGGGGGAATTAATCGCCCGCGTGAAGGCGAACTTCCGCCGCCAGGATTTCGAAAACGAAGGCTATTTGCCCGACGAGGTCATCGAAGAGGCGGATCTGAACATCGATCCCGTGAAGTACGAAGTGACGAAGCGGGGCAAGGTGATCGATCTGACTCTGCGGGAGTTCGAGCTTTTGAAGTATTTGGCCCAATCGCCGGGCACGGTGTTCAGCCGCGAAACCCTTCTCGAAGAGGTGTGGGGCTACGAATACTACGGCGACATTCGCACCGTGGATGTGACGGTGCGCCGTTTGCGTGAAAAAATCGAAGATCCGGGGGAAGAATTCCGCTACATTTTAACGAAGCGAGGAGTGGGCTATTACTTTGGAGGATAAGCATTATTCCAGCATCAAGTGGCGATTTATATTTATCTACGTCCTCCTCGTGTTGGTGGTCATGGCCATTATCGGCGCCTTTATCGTCAACCGACTGGAAGACGCGCAGCTGGAGAAAGTACGGACGGACATGGAGCAGACCTTAAGTTCCATGGCCAATTCATCGCCCTATTTGACGGAGACGCCTTGGGACGAGGTGCACAGCCGCATTCAAAATACCCTGGACGCCTGGCGCATCGGTAGCGACGAGGCCATTTATGTCATCGGCCCGGGACGGGTGCCGAGAATCGTCGCCACCACCAACAATTCCGGGGATCTCGTGGCGGGGAAAAACGCCCTGGGGGATTCCGATCTGTCGCCGAAGCTGATTTTAGACGGCTTTCGCGGCGAAGGCTCTTCGGTGATTCGCGAAGACGCCAAGACCAAGGTACGCTACGCCCATTACACCATGCCGGTCTTTGCAAAAGACGGCAGCGTCATGGGCTTATTTTACATGGTGTCGGATCTAAGCGGCCTCTACGGCGTGGTGGACGACGCCCGGGTCATTATGACCTACGCCATGGTGGTGGCCATGGGCATTACCACCATTCTCGCCTATATTTTGGCCCGCTCCATTACCCTGCCCATTCGGGACGTGACCCGTCAGGCGCGGGAAATGGCCGAGGGGAATTTCAATCAAAAGGTCGAAGTCAAGAGCAACGACGAAATCGGCCGCTTGGGGAGCATGTTTAATTACCTCACCACGGAACTGGAAGAGACCATCTCCCGCATGGATTCCGAACGGTCCAAGCTGGACACCATGTTCCGCTACATGTCCGAGGGGATCATCGCCGTGGATTCCATGGGGCGGTTGGTTCACATGAATCCCGTGGCCAAAGAGATTTTGGATCTCGCCGACGACGCCGTGGGCGAGGCCTTCGACATGAAGCGGCTGAATATTGAGAAGATCAATTACTACGACGTAGGCTCCTTAACCGGGCTCAGCCAAATCGAAATCAAAAACAAATTCTACAACATTCGCTACGCCCCCTACAAAGGGGAGAGCAAGCAGCCCCAGGGGATCATCGCCGTGTTGCAGGACATTACGGAAGAGCACAATTTGGACGTGCTGAGAAAAGATTTCGTGGCCAATGTGGGCCACGAGCTGAAGACGCCCATTACCACCATTAAATCCTACACGGAAACCCTGATGAAGGCGTCGTTAAATCGCGATGCCCAGCTGCGGTTTTTAGGCATCATCGACCGGGAAAGCGACCGCATGACCCACCTGGTCACCGACCTCTTGCAGCTTTCCAATATGGACGCCAAGCGCACCAATTGGGAGCCCGTGTCCATGGATGCCTACGAAGTGGTGACGGCCATTTTGGAATCGTTGCAGCCCATGATCAAGGAGCGCCACCACAAGGTGTATTTGGATATTCCCGTGGACATTCGCCCCTTTTTGGCGGACAAGCACGGGGCCTATCAGGTCATTACCAATATTTTGACCAATGCCTTTAAGTACACAACCTACGCGGGAAAAATCGAGGTCATCGGCCGAAACTACGGCTCCCGCGTGCACATCCAGATCAAGGACAACGGCATTGGCATATCCCGCAGGGATTTGGAGCGCATCTACGAACGCTTTTACCGCGTGGAAAAGGGCAGGAGCCGCGCCATGGGCGGGAGCGGCCTGGGCCTTTCCATCGCCAAGGACATTATGGAAAACATGGGCGGGCGCATTCGCATTAAGAGCGAGCTGAATGTGGGCACGGAAGTGTTGTTGAGCTTTCCCATGGATCAGGAGGAAGCATGAAAGAGCGCTTGAAATCCGTCATTCTCGCCGCCCTCTTGGTGCTCACCTTGGTTCTCGCCCGGCAAATTTGGCTGGCCCCGCCGCCGACGGGCAACAAACTCATCGCCGTGGCGGACACGAAATTTACCGATGCCGTCATCGGGCGCATGATGCCCGCGGCCATGGTGGTGAACTTCGGCGACGGCGCCCACACGAAGACCGTGCAGCTGAAAAACCTCTGGCCCTTTTACCGCAACATCTTAAAGCAAAATTTCGACGGCAAAGAAAAGGTGCAGTGGGAGAAAATGGCCTACAAGGATTATTTAAAATGCCACGACAAGCCCTCGGTGGTCTTTGAAGTAGCCAAGGGCACCTATTCCGACCTCTTTAAAGACGTGTACAATCTTCACGACCTGAAGGGCGAGATCGCCGCCATCTACTTTTCCGAATCCGAAGGCGTGATCTTCGAAACGGAAGAAGGCGCCATGAAGCCCGATTTCGCCGTGAACCTTTCGGACATTAACAAGTACATTCGCTCCCTGGAGAGGGAAGACAATCCCTCCTACAGCTCCCTGTGGGAGCGCTACGGCATTCAGCGAGCCGTGTATATTTCCGACGAAAAGCCCGTCTTTGAAAGCGACGTGGTCTACGAAAACGATCTGACCAATATGAAAAGTGCCTACAAAAACGACCTCCTTCGCCGCCTCTTAAAGGCCGGCATCGACGACCTCCACGAAATCGGCGAAGAAGATTCCACCCTCTACGTCTGGGGCCAGCGCACCGTGCGCCTGTACAACAACGGCCTTCTGGACTACAAAGACCAGACGGAAGCGGCCAAGGAAGTTATGGATCCCGCCGGGGCTGTGGAGCGGGCCTTTGAATTTGTGGCGAAAAACACCGGCACCATCGACGATGTGTATTTGGAAAAGCTGGAGCCCATCACCGCCAACGGCGGGCGGGGCTACCGCGTCGTCATGAACCATTCGGAAAAAGGCCTGCCCGTCTTTCCCGTAAAAGGCGAAAAGATCGACGCCATCGTGGTGGAACTTTTCAACAATCAGGTGAAGCGCATGACCTATCTCTACCGCAACAAAGCCGAGGAAGAAAGCGCAAACACCTTGGTCGAAGGCATGGCCTTCGCCGACGTGGTGGCCATGCATCCGGAGATTTTCGGGGCGAAAGAAGAGGGCTACGATCAATTGCTCAAGCCCCTAAGGCGGGTAAGCCTCTGTTATTTAGACGACGGCCGAGAAGAAAAAAAGGCCCTCGTGCCCGGCTACTACGTCCTCTACGGGGAGCGGGTGTATCTTTTCGACGCCCTGAGCGGGGCCTATGTAGGCGGTGATCGATCATGAATTGGGAAAAAGCAAAAACCGTCCTCATCGTCGCCCTCTTCATCACCGACCTTTTCCTCGCCGGCGTCCTCTACGCGGACCGCATGCGCGTGGCCCCGGCGGAAAACGCCGCCGCCTTTCATCGGGAGACGAAGGAGCTCTTGAAAGATGCGGGCATCGCCCTGGAAGCGGAGATTCCCAAAGACGGATCGTCCTTGCCCATTTTGGATGTGGCCTACGAAACGGACACGACGGACAATTTAAATCAGCGCTTCTTTCAGGGAAAAGGCCGCGTTGCGGAAGACGACGATAAGCGCCTGGTGCTTCGCACGGCTCGGGGGCAGCTGAAAGTACTGGATGAGCGGCGCCTGATCTACGAAGCCGACGCCGCATCCAACGCCTTTTTAAACGAAAAAGAATCGGAGAAAAAAGCCCTGGACTTTCTGGCGGAGCGGGGCTTTCCAACCGACGACATCGCCCTTTTTTACAGCGAAGCCGCGGGCAATCGCAGGAAGCTCATGTTTACTAAGACCTACAAAAACAACTACGTGGAATCCGCCTACACGGAAATCGACCTGGTGGGAGACAAAGTGGTGCGCATGGACCGGCTCTGGATCGACGTCATCGACGAAACCGCCGAGCGGGAGCCCCTGCCCATGGCCACCCAATCCCTCCTCCGCCTCCTCAGCCACGACAGCTTACGGGGCAGGACCATAAAAAAAATCGACCCCTGCTACTACTTCAATCCCGAAGAACAGGGCACCGTGGAAAACCTATCCCACGGCACCCGGGGCTACGCCACCGTGGCCTGGCGCATGGAACTGGACGGAGGCGAGGAATTGGTTCTCTTGCATTAAAGACCGCGGGTGCGGTCTTTTTTTGTTGCGGAAAATGCAGCAGGATCGCTCCGGGGAAGCAATGCGTTCTTCCCTTATGGGCGGGAATTTAGGCAAGAGAAATTTAAGTGAATGCTTTCTGCGCAGATGAGAGAATGGTATAATAAAAACAGACTGCGACGCGTGTAAATGCAGCGGGGATTTCATCTCTCGAACAGCGGTTTTTCAGTGAAGAGGCAAACGATTGGCGAGGAGCCGGCCGTCGTTTGTGTGATTTTACGGCTCAGTATTAAAGGAGCGTGCAAATATGCGTAAGCGACTACTGGCCATGATATTGGCCTTCGCCATGTTGTTCAGCACATTGCCCATGGCACCGGTTTTTGCCGAGGATAAGTGCCTGAGCAAAGATGCGTTGACAAAACAATTTGAAGATGCCGCCAATGAGCTTTTTGGAAGTGTCGGAAGTAAAGACGGCGTCTATGTCGGAAAATTTGATCCGACCACGAAGACCGTGAAAGTGGCCATTCTCGATAAGAATCAAGGGGCAAAGGAAATTTCCGGCACGGGATTGATCGCCGGATTGATCAAACTTTATAATGAAAATTACTTGACCAAGGTTAAAATCGGAAATTGTGATGAGCGGGACTTAAAAGAGAGAGCGGAAGCGGCACCATCTGCGGGCATGAAAGTTGATGAGATGTTTAAACTTGTCTTCGGTACCGATATTTTAAATGCCGTTCAATCCGAAGGAAAGACGGGGAAATTGGCCGACTTTATCGACAAATCCGTGGATTTAAAACTCACTGTTCAACAACCGGGCTGCAAAGAAGCTGTAGAACTCACCTACCGCGTCAGCGGCGCGGAAGCAAAATCCGTTCTCTTGAAAGACAAGTTGGAAGCAAAAGACATTAAAGCTTGGGTCGGCGACGAAATCGACTGGAAGAAAGGAGTCGCACTAAAGGATGCAGATGAAAAACTTCAAGCTATTTTAGATGAAGCCGGCACCGTCGTTACCGACGAAAGCAACAGAAAGTCGGATAACGAAAATACGACCGGCCTCAAAGGTGACTTAAACGTCGCCTTCGACGACGGAACCTCTCTGGAAGTGAAGGATCAAGTTCTTTATGTCTCCAACCATATGACGGCGGCCAGCAACGACAAAGCGCCGGAAGATGCCGTCCTCGTGAAATTCCTTCTCGGCGAAGGCGTAGAAGCGAAGAAAGGTGACGAAAAATTAATAGGGACGAAAGAAAAACCTGCAGTATACGAAAGTTTTAAAGTAAAACCGGGTACGGACCTCAGTGCGTATAAAATTCCTTCCGTAGAAAAAACGATATTTGAATCGATCGCCGCCGAGGCGAAGACAGGTCCTACATGGTTCCCTGAAAATCACATCGTCAGCGATAAAAACAATATATTTACCGCCGAAGCAAGATTACCTATGTCCAAAGCCCCTGAAGTCGACAAGATTGTCGCCGGGGACAAGAAAGTGACGGGAAAAGGCATTGCCGATGCCACCATCGAAGTCACTTTCCCCGGTGTAAAGACTCCCGTCAAGACCACCGTAGGAACAGACGGCACATGGTCTGTAAATGTACCCAAGGGTATTATATTATATGCCAAAGATACAATCACCGTCGTACAAACTGAAAAGAATAAGGACCCGAATGCCGTAACAGCCGTTGTCAAGGCAAAAAGCGGAGACGGCTATATCGTGACGCCCGTGATCCCGGGAGACAAAAAACCCGAAGAAAAGAAGGCACAAGAAAAACCGAGTACCGCAACCATCACCGGCTACATTAACGGCTACCCCGACGGCACCTTCCGTCCCGGCAAGTCCATGACCCGCGCCGAAGCGGCTTCCATTTTGGCGAAGTTGCAACGCCTGCCTTTGACGGACAGCAGCAAGCCCGCCTTCTCAGACGCCGACGGTTGGTACAATGCCGTTATCAATGCCGTCGTGAAAGCCGGCTACATGAAGGGGTATCCCGACGGTTCCTTTAAGCCGGACAAACCCATTACCCGCGCGGAATTTGCCACGATGCTCAGCCATTTCATGAGTGCCAAAACGGCATCGAATCCCTTTACGGATACAAATGGCAATTGGGCGAAAGAAGCCATCGACAAGGCTTACGCTCAAGGCATCATTAAAGGTTACGAAGACAATACCTTCCGCCCCGCGGCCGATGTATCTCGCGCCGAAGCGGTGGCCATGGTCAATCGTACCTTCAACATTAAAAAGGCTGGGGATGTGAAGAACCCCTTTACGGATATCTCTCCGAGCCACTGGGCTTACGAAGATATTTTGGCCGCTGTAAGCTATCGCTAAAAAGAAAAATCGACGCCACGACGCCGTGGTGTCGATTTTTTGTTGGCTCTATAATATCCATTGGGGAGTAATTCCTCAATGGATATTTTTGTGCAAAAAGATAGCACTTGTTTTCCCTATCACCTAAAATTAAATCACCACAAAATAATAAAGGGGGTCAAACAAGTGCAAAACAATATTACCACATTACTTTTAGGAATCCAAGATGTCGAGGTCACCGGTGTTTCAGAAGAAAGACGGCTCATTACCATTGACTGCAAACCCGTTCATGATCGGGTTTGTCCTCACTGTGGCTCGACCCACGCTTGGGTCCACGATCACCGGAAGCAAGTGCTTCGGGACGCACCGATGCGCCGAAAGCACGTGCTTCTGCGGGTTAAGAAGACACGGTATGATTGCAAGGATTGCGGCGCGCGCTTTGAAGCGCCCCTTTCCTTTGCCGCCAAGGGCAAACAGATGACAAAGCGCTTAATCGCTTATGTGGTGGACGCCTTCCGGGATATCCGATCCGTGTCAGAGCTGGCTAAGGAGGTGGGGATCTCAACGACGAGCATTTTCCGCATCGTCGCTTGTTTGTTTGTGCCCCGTCAACGGCTGCCTCGCGTCTTTTGCATCGACGAGTTTAAGGGCGATAGCGGCGGAAGCAAGTACCAAACCACCTTGGCCGATGGAGAGGCCCATCGAATCATCGATATCCTTCCGACGCGCTACGGCAAGGATTTAGCCGCTTATTTCTCTTCCATTGATCGAGCGGAACGACGCGGCGTCGAGATCTTTGTCAGCGATATGTGCGGCACCTTTAAAGGCGTGAAAGAGGCTTTCTTTCCACAAAGTACCCATGTCATCGACCGGTACCATTTCATCCGTCAAGTCCATTGGGCCTTGGAAAATGTGCGGAAGCGGGAACAGAAACGGATGACGGCGACGGAAAGAAAATGGTTTAAACGAAGCCGCAGTCTACTGAAAAAGCCGGCTAAAGACCTTACAGAGGCGGAAAAAGGTCTCGTCGCCACCATGCTCGAAAAGAGCGANAGAAGAAAGACGGCTCATTACCATTGACTGCAAACCCGTTCATGATCGGGTTTGTCCTCACTGTGGCTCGACCCACGCTTGGGTCCACGATCACCGGAAGCAAGTGCTTCGGGACGCACCGATGCGCCGAAAGCACGTGCTTCTGCGGGTTAAGAAGACACGGTATGATTGCAAGGATTGCGGCGCGCGCTTTGAAGCGCCCCTTTCCTTTGCCGCCAAGGGCAAACAGATGACAAAGCGCTTAATCGCTTATGTGGTGGACGCCTTCCGGGATATCCGATCCGTGTCAGAGCTGGCTAAGGAGGTGGGGATCTCAACGACGAGCATTTTCCGCATCGTCGCTTGTTTGTTTGTGCCCCGTCAACGGCTGCCTCGCGTCTTTTGCATCGACGAGTTTAAGGGCGATAGCGGCGGAAGCAAGTACCAAACCACCTTGGCCGATGGAGAGGCCCATCGGATCATCGACATTCTTCCGACACGCTACGGCAAGGATTTAGCCGCGTATTTCTCTTCCATTGATCGAGCGGAACGACGCGGCGTCGAAATCTTTGTCAGCGATATGTGCGGCACCTTTAAAGGCGTGAGAGAAGCCTTCTTTCCACAGAGTACCCATGTCATTGACCGCTACCATTTCATCCGCCAAGTCCATTGGGCCTTGGAAAACGTAAGGAAGCGGGAGCAGAAACGGATGACGGCAACGGAGAGAAAATGGTTTAAAAGGAGCCGCAGCCTCCTAAAAAAGCCGGCGAAAGACCTGACCGAAGCGGAGAAAAGCCTTGTCGCCACCATGCTTGAAAAGAGCGACGCCATTCGAACCGCCTACATCTTAAAAGAAGGCTTTTACACCTACGTCCTTTCTCAGAACGACAAAGAAACCGCCGCCACCGCTCTTTCAAAGTGGATGGAAGAGGCAAAGAAAGGCGGGCAAAGGGAATGGCGCTACTGCTTGCGCGCCTACAACAACTGGTTCGAGGAGATCACCAACAGCTTTGATTACCCGTGGAGTAACGGCTACGTGGAGGGAACGCACAACAAGATCAAGACGGTGAAGCGCGTGGCCTTTGGGATGCAAAACTTTCATCATTTCCGAACCAAACTGCTTTTCGTCTGTTCAAAAGACCGGTGATGAATGGCTTTTAGGAAAACAAAAAGGAGCCTAGTTTTCACTAGACTCCCCAATGGTTGACATAGAACCTATTTATTCTACAATCTTGGATACGACCCCGGAGGCGACGGTGCGGCCGCCTTCTCTGATGGCGAAGCGTAATCCTTCGTCCATGGCGACGGGGGTGATGAGTTCGACTTTGAAGGTGGCGTTGTCGCCGGGCATGACCATTTCGACACCGTCTGCTAAGGTGATGTCGCCGGTTACGTCGGTGGTTCTGAAGTAGAATTGGGGACGGTAGCCGTTAAAGAACGGGGTGTGGCGTCCGCCTTCTTCTTTGCTCAGGACGTAGACTTCAGCTTCGAATTTGGTGTGGGGATGGATGCTGCCGGGTTCTGCCAGTACTTGGCCGCGTTCGATTTCGTCTCTTTGGACGCCGCGGAGCAGAAGGCCGACGTTGTCGCCTGCTTCGGCTTGGTCGAGTTGTTTTCTGAACATTTCGACGCCGGTAACGACGACGGTTCTTTTTTCGGTGGTTAAGCCGACGATTTCGACGTTGTCGTTGACTTTGATGGTGCCGCGTTCAACACGACCGGTGGCGACGGTGCCGCGGCCGGTGATGGAGAAGATGTCTTCGACGGGCATGAGGAAGGGGTGATCGATGTCGCGGATGGGATCGTCGATCCATTCGTCGACGGTGTCCATGAGGGCGACGATTTTGTCTCCCCATTCCCCGTCGGGATCTTCTAATGCTTTTAAGGCGCTGCCCACGGTGATGGGGGTGTTGTCGCCGTCGAATTCGTATTCGCTCAGGAGGTCTCTGACTTCCATTTCGACGAGTTCGATGAGTTCGTCGTCATCGACTTGGTCTTGTTTGTTTAAGAAGACGACGATTTTGGGTACGCCGACTTGGCGGGCCAAGAGGATGTGTTCGCGGGTTTGGGGCATGGGGCCGTCTGCCGCGGATACAACGAGGATGGCGCCGTCCATTTGGGCTGCGCCGGTGATCATGTTTTTAACGTAGTCGGCGTGGCCGGGGCAGTCGACGTGGGCGTAGTGGCGTTTGTCGGTTTCGTATTCGACGTGGGACGTGGAAATGGTGATGCCGCGTTCTCTTTCTTCGGGGGCTTTGTCGATGTTTGCGTAGTCGACGAATTCGCCGGAGCCGAAGCGTTTGTTTAATACGAGGGTGATTGCCGCCGTAAGGGTGGTCTTGCCGTGGTCGACGTGGCCGATGGTGCCGACGTTGACGTGGGGTTTGTTTCTTTCAAATTTTCCTTTTGCCATAATTGTCCTCCTATGTTTCGCACAATATATAAGCTTATGTTACCGCAAATCGCGTAAAATTGCAAGATTTTACAGGGCGACGACGATGCCTCCGAAATCGGCATAGACGCTTGAAAGGCCTTTGGTCTGCACGATGCGTATGGTGGCTGTTTGTATTTCGTCTTGAATGTAGCTTTTAAAGAGTTTGGCTTTTTCTTCCGCGTGGGAATGGCTGATGGTGATGAATTCGACGCTTTTTTCGGCGTTGATTCTGATGACTTCTTTGGCGAGTTTGGCCAGGCTTTTTTTGAAGCCGCGGTTGATTTGGAAGAGGCCGATGGCGCCGTCTTCGCCGCGCATGATGGGTTTCATGTTCAGGACGTTGACGGCTTTTCCCGCGAGTTTGGGGATGCGGCCGTTTTTGATGAGGTTGTCCATGGATTCCAGGATGAAGAAGGTGGATTGTTTGTCGGCGAATTCTCTCACTTCTCTTTCGATGGCGTCGAAGTCTTTGCCTTCTTCGGCCCGCTTATGGATGAAGCTCACAACGTTGGCGGTGCCGGCGGAGGCGGATTTGGAGTCGATGAGGGCGATTTTTTTCTCGGGATGCTCTCTTTTCACTTCTTCCACGGCGGTTTGGGCGGCGTTGTAGCTGCCGGAGAGTTTGGAGGAGATGGTGACGACGAAGATTTCGTCGGCGCCTGTTCCTAAGATGGCCTCTTTGTAGTTGTAGGGCGAGGGGCAGCCGGTGCGGGTGGGCTCTTGGCTGGCCTGCATGTCGGCGTAGAGGGCGTCGAGATTCAGTTCGTCGTCGTCGATGTAGGTATTCTTTCCCGCGTCGATGGTGAAGGGGACGAAGGCAATATCCATGGCTTTCGCTTCTTCTGCGGTGAAGTCGGCGGATGTGTCTGCGATGATTTTTATTTTGTTCATTGGAGCACC
The DNA here is from genome assembly GCF_025566985.1 of Aedoeadaptatus acetigenes. NCBI lineage: Bacteria > Bacillati > Bacillota > Tissierellia > Tissierellales > Peptoniphilaceae > Aedoeadaptatus > Aedoeadaptatus acetigenes. Next base: position 23,438 of record NZ_JAOQJD010000010.1, on the reverse strand, counting down.
TCTTCTATATAGCGGGCGAGGTTTTCGGCTTCGGCTTGCAGTTGGTCTTGGTCTTTGCCTTCGATCATGACGCGAACGAGGGGTTCGGTGCCGGAGGAGCGGATCACGACGCGGCCTTCGTCTTTAAATTTGGCTTCCAGTTCGCGAATTTTTTCCTGAATCCCTGCGTGGTCTTCGTAGGCGTGTTTTTTCTTGTTGTCGACTTTGGCGTTGACGAGGACTTGGGGATAGGAGGTCATGAGGGCGTTGAGTTCGCTCATGGGCTTGTTTGTTTCGGCCATGACTTCCAGGAGGTGGAGGCCGGTGGCCAGGCCGTCGCCGGTGGTGTTGTAGCGGCTGAAGATGATGTGGCCGGATTGTTCGCCGCCGAGGACGTAGCCTTTTTCGAGCATTTCTTCCAGGACGTAGCGGTCGCCGACTTTGGTCTTGACGAGGTCGATGCCTTCTTCTTTGAGGAAGCGATCAAGGCCGATGTTGGTCATGACGGTGCCGACGACGGTGGTGTTATCGAGCTCGCCTTTGGCTTTCAAGCTTTTGGCGCAGATGGCGAGGATGTGGTCGCCGTCGAGGATTTGGCCTTTTTCGTCGACGGCGATGATGCGGTCGGCGTCGCCGTCGAAGGAGAAGCCCACGTCAGCGCCTGTGTCTTTTACGAGGGCCTGAATTTTTTCGGGGGCGGTGGAGCCGCATTGAGCGTTGATGTTGGCGCCGTCGGGGGCGGTGTTAATGGCCACGACTTCGGCGCCGAGTCTCGTAAGGACTTTTTCCGCCAGTTCGCTCAGGGCGCCGTTTCCTGCGTCGACGGCGATTTTTGTGCCGCTAAGGTCGCGGTCCACAAGGCCCACGAGGTAGTCTTCGTAGTCGACGATGCCGGGGAGGTCTTTTTTCTTTTGACCGATGGCTTTGGGATCGATGGGAACCGGGGTGTAGCCGGGATCGGTGAGCCGCTCTTCGATTTCTTCTTCCACGGCGTCGGGGAGTTTGAGGCCTTTGTCGGAGAAGATTTTGATGCCGTTGTATTCGAAGGGGTTGTGGGATGCGGAGATGACGATGCCCATGGCGGCGCCGTATTTACGGGTGAGGTAGGCGACGCCGGGGGTGGGAATGACGGAGAGGTTCGCGCAGTCAACGCCGCCTGCCATGAGGCCTGTGGCGAGGGCCATGGAGAGCATGGTGCCGGATTGTCTCGTGTCTCTGCCGGTGAGGACGAAGGGCTTTTCGGCGCCGGTTTCGTGAATGCGCTCGGCCAGGACGCGTCCCAGTTTCATGGCAAGTTCCGGTGTAAGTTCTTCGTTTGCGACGCCGCGGATGCCGTCGGTTCCAAATAGTTTCATGGGTGTCTCCTCTTGGTTGTTTCTTCGTTGTTGTTTGCTGCGTTTTCTTCTGCGATGCGCTTTTCGGCGTAGGCCAAAAGCTGTTCTTTTTCGTTTGTTTCGGGATCGTCCAGGGCCATGTCTTCCATTTCTTTTAGGAGGCGGCCCATGGCGGGGCCGGGGGCCATGCCCAGGGCGATGAGGTCTCTGCCGCTCACGGCCAGGGTGTTTCGGTTGACGATGCCTTCGTCCATGAGGGCGCGGATGCGCGCTTTTCGCTGGAGGATGAAGGAGATGTCCCGCGCGCCATAGGTGCAGGCCATGTCCGCCGCCATAAGATCGTAGAGATCCAGGATGTAATCTTCCCCTACCCGCTTGATTTGCCGGCGCAGGGCTTTGTCGGTCATGGTGTCGTGGACTTTCATGTGTTCTTTTATAAGGACTTCCACTTCCCGCGAAAGGGCTTTTTGGCTCTTTAGACGGGCGAGGATGCGCCCTGCGGTTTCCGCGCCCATGGTGTCGTGGCCGAAGAAGTGCCCTTTTCCATTTTCGTCGATTGTCAGGGTGTCGGGTTTGTTGACGTCGTGAAAAAGGGCGGCGTAGCGCAGGGGCAGTGTTTTGGGTGCCCGGTCCACCACGCAAAGGATGTGATCGAATAGGGTTTTGTCGTGGTGGGGGTTCCGTTGGTCGTAGCCCACAGTAGGGACGAGCTCGGGAAAGATTTTTTCGAGGACGCCGGCTTCTTCCATGGCGTAGAGGACCCGAGACGGGGCGTCTTGAAGGAGGATTTTGTTCATTTCATCGGCCACCCGCTCGGCGGAGAGGCTTTCGATGCGATAAGCTTCATTTTTCGCCGCCGCGAGGAGGGCGGGATCCAAGGTCATGTTCAGCTGACCCATAAAACGAAAGGCGCGAAGGATCCGGAGGGCGTCTTCCGAAAAGCGCCGGGCGGGATCGCCGACGGCGCGGAGGATTTTGTTTTCCAGATCATCCCGGCCGCCGAAGGGATCCACGAGGCCCGTCTCCGGGCTGTAAGCCATGGCGTTCACGGTGAAATCTCGCCGCGCCAGATCTTCTTTCAGATCCGCCGTAAAGGTAACGGCGTCGGGTTTGCGGTTGTCGGTGTAGGTGCCGTCGATGCGAAAGGTGGTGATCTCTACGGGGCCGATGGCGGTCATGACGGCGATGGTGCCGAATTTTTCACCTTCACGGAAGGTCTTCTCCCCCGCCATAATGGCGAGGATTTCTTCCGGTGTGGCCGGGGTGGTGAGGTCGTAGTCGTGGGGCGTGATGCCCATGAGGCTGTCGCGCACGGCGCCGCCGACGACGTAGACGGGCACGCCTTTTTCGCGAAAGCGGCGGATGGCATCTTCGATGGCTTGAGGTAATTTCATAGAGTCATTATAACACTTCGCGCGGTTTTTTGCCTTTCTCGTGGGCCTTTTTGGCGGCGACGTGGTATAATCATGAAAAAGACGGAATCTGTTGGGAGGTATGGAATGAAACGGAATTACACGGCTCTCGCTTTGGCTCTGTGTTTGTGTCTCGCCGGCTGCGGCAAGAAGGCGGAGGCGCCGAAGGAAGAGGAAAAGGCCGCCAAGGCCGTGGCCACGGAGAGTAAGGACGAGGCCTATACGCCTGAAAAGGACAAGGCCGCCGAGGAAAAGGCCCTCTTTGAAAGCGACGACGAAGACAAGAGAAATGCCGCTCTGGAGGCCGCCAGCGACTACATCGCTTTGGTTGAGCTGACCACCAATGCCAAGGGCCAAACGGAGCTGGAGTTTATTAAAAACTACAAGGGCGCGTTGAGCACGGTGGAAATTCCCATTCCCAAGGGGATGACGCCGAATCAGGAATACATCATCTTCTATCGCGACGGTGCCGACGGCATCGTGGGCCCGGTCCACGACACCTACGGCTACTACGCCGTAAACGGCAGCGACGACAGCCTCCTGCGCCACATGGAAAGAACTTACGGCGATTCGGATGAAGAGGAAGATACGGATTCGGTGAAGTCGAAGAAAGACGCCGATGTGTATGGGGATAAGACGAATTCTTCTTATGAATCTTCTGAGGATTCCTCGCGGAGTTCTTCGTCCGGGAAGAAGGGGACTTCTTCCACTTCCGAGAAGAAAACGAGTGATTCTTCTTCTAAAAAGAATACGAGCAAGAAGGGTTCTTCTACTACTTCTTCTACTTCCACGGAAAAAGAATCCTCTTCTTCCAAAGAAAGTAATTAGTATGAAAAAACAGTCTCTGAATGAGGCTGTTTTTTCATACCCGGGGAAGATGCGGATTGTTTTTTCTTTTTCCTTATATCTTATCTACGCTCATTTTTTATCTTTGTTTTCCGATCGCGGACCGAATGATGACTCGTGGTGTTTTCTATTTCGCTTAAAATATGTTCTTAAATGGCTTTTAGACCCGGGGAAGGGGCTAGGGCGTTGCGATTCGCCCTCTGCCCCTTCCCCGGGGCCCCATCCCCCTCCACCCACAAACGCCTTCTATATGTGCGAAGCCCTACCGGGCTTCGATTCCTATTGGGCTTCTTTGCTTTTGATTGATTTTGAGTTGGGCAAAGATACTTTTTCGCCAATAAGAATTCTTCGCCCACCTCACATTCTTCTTTTCCACGACACGGCCCAATTTGTAGAAAATGCCGCAGGCATTTTCTTACAGCTTAAGCGCGGCCAAAAAAGGGGTGGGGGCCCCGGGGGCGGGGAAAATGCGGCCTTCCGCTCTGAGCTCTTTTCCCCGCCCCCGGGTTTCAAAGCCATGAAAGAGTGGAATTTTGAGTTAAGAAAAAAGGGATCGCGAATCACAGAAACTGAGCACTTGGAAAGCAAAGATGTACTTTTGGCGAAGAAAAAAATAAGTTGCTTGAACAAATTCAGTGCGCAATAAAAATAAGGAAAGGATCGATTCCTCTCGATCCTTTCCTTATTTTTAAAAGTCTGCCGGCTTCTCCTCCACTACCATGTCTTCTGCCTTGGCGGCATCGCCGTAGGTGGGGGCGAGGGTGTCTTCAAATGCTTTGATGAAGAATTTTTCTCCGTAGAGTTTTTCGATGATTCCATTCACGCAGTCGAGCATTTCTTTGTTGCCTTTTTTTACGGCGGGGGCAATGTAATCCACATCGCCGAGGGTTTTGATGCCCACGTCGTAGCCGTCGTTTTCAAGTGCCCATGCCAAAACTTCGGTGTTGTCGGTGCTCATAGCGTCGCCGCGGCCGTCTAAGAGGGCGCTGTAGGCTTCGGCGTATTGGTCGTATTTTTGCAGTTTCACTTCGGGGTGTTTTTCGGTGAAGTAGGTTTCCGCCGTGGTGCCTTTGGAGATGATGAGGGTTTTGTCTTTCAGTTGGGAAACGTCGGTGATTTCGCCTTTCGGGGACACGACGCCCAGGGAGACTTTCATGTAGGGCAGCGCAAAGTCGACTTGTTCTTTTCGCTCGTCGGTGACGGTGAAGTTGGCGAGCAAGAGGTCGATTTTGTTGGCGTTCAGGTATTCGACGCGACTTGCGGCTTCCACGGGAATGTATTTGACTTTCACGCCCAGTTCTTCGCCGATGCGATCGCCGAGGGCGATGTCGTAGCCTTTAAATTGGCCTTTTTCGTCCATGTAGCCGAAGGGTTTTTTGTCGCCGAAGACGCCGATGGTGATTTCGCCGGATTTTTTGATTTCGTCGACGGTGCGTACGCCGGCTTTGTCGGCGGCCGGGGCGCCTTCTTCTTCCGCGCCGCCGCAGGCTACGAGGCCCAGGGCGAGTGTGGCGATCATAAGTACGGTAAGCAGTTTTTTCATTTTGTCCTCCTTAGTTGTAATGCAATCCTTCTAAAAATCGGCGGCTTCGTTCGGTGGTCGGGTGCTCGAAAAATTCTTCCGGCCCCGTGTCTTCGATGATGTGGCCTTCTTCCATAAACAAGATGCGGTTCGCGACTTTTCTCGCGAATTCCATCTCGTGGGTGACGATGAGCATGGTTTTTCCCTCTTTTGCCAGCTCGCCGACGAGGGATAAGACTTCCTGCACCATTTCCGGGTCCAGGGCGGCGGTGACTTCGTCGAAGAGGAATATTTCCGGGTCCATGAGCATGGCCCGAAGGATGGCGACGCGCTGTTGCTGGCCGCCGGAGAGGTTTCTCGGAAAGCTTTGGGCTTTGTCTTTGAGTCCCACCCGATCCAAGAGGGCCAGGGCGCGCTTTTCGGCCTCGGCTTTGTCTTCGCCTTTGGCCTTCACGGGCCCGAGGGTAAGGTTGTCGAGGACCGTCATGTGGCCGAAGAGTTCGTAGGACTGAAAGACCATGCCGATTTTTTTCCTGACGCCGGGCATGTCTTTTTCTTCTTTTACGACGCTTTCGCCGTTCAGGAGAATGTCGCCTCCCTGAATTTTTTCCAGGCCGTTGATGCAACGAAGCATGGTGCTTTTGCCGCAGCCCGAGGGGCCCAGAACGGCGATGACGTCGCCTTTTTCAACGTTTAGGGAAAAGCCGCTGAAGATGGGGGCGCCGTCGTAGGCTTTTACCATGTCTTTTATTTCCAGTATGGCCATTATGCCTCCTTCCATTTCTTTTCTAAGTGCCCGGCCCATTTGGACAGGGGATAGCAAACCAAAAAGTATAAAATCAAGATGACGAGGTAGATCCAAAGGGCCGCGGAGGCGAATTCCAGCCGCACGGCTTCCACAATTTGTTGCCCGGTTTTGATGACTTCCACGACGCCGATGAGGGCGATGAGGGAGGTGGTTTTGATCATGCGGGTCACGAGGTTCATGGCCTGGGGTATGAGGCGGCGAAGTGCTTGTGGAAGCACGACGTAGCCCATGACCTGAAGGCGGGTGAGGCCGATGGATTGGGCGGCTTCGTATTGGTGTTTCGGAATGGATGAGATGGCGCCGCGGACGAGATCGCCCATTTCCGCCGTGCCCCAGAGGGTGAAGACGATGATGGCGGCGTTAAATCCCGAGATATGCACGCCCAGGGCCCGCGCCATGCCGAAGTAGACGATAAAGAGGAGCACGAGTTGGGGCATGAGGCGCATGAATTCCAAGTAGATTTTCGAAAGGATTTTGATGACCGGGGATTTTTTGGTCATGGTCCAGCCGAATACGAGGCCGAAGAGGATGGAGAGGGCCACGGAGATGAGAGACACGCGCAGGGTAACGGAGAGGCCTTTCAGGAGTCTTGTGATTGTATGTGGATTAAGCAATAGCGCTTGTGCCGATGCCACGTCGCATCCTCCTTTCAAGCAGGCTGAAGATCACGGCTACGGGAACCAGGATCACCAGGTAAGATAAGACCAAGAGCAAGAGGGCTTCGTCGGTTTCGTAGTAGATGCCGATTAAGTCTTTTGCCACGTACATAAGATCCGCCAGGGCCACGGCGCTGAAGACGGAGGTTTCTTTCAAGAGAAAGATGGTGTTGGCGCCCAAAGAGGGGATGGCGATGGCCAATGCCTGGGGCAGGACGACGTGGCGGATGCGCTGGTGCTTGGTGAGGCCGATGGCCATGGCCGCTTCGATCTGCCGCACATCCACGGCTTCGATGCCGGAGCGGAAGGACTCAGCCATGTAGCTTGCCCCGAGAAAGATCAGGCCCACGACGGCGCAGGCTTCCGAGGATAGGACGATGCCGATCTTCGGCAGGCCGAAGTAGAGAAAAAACAGTTGAATCAACAGGGGGGTATTTCTGGAGATTTCTATGTAGGCTTTGGCCAAGCCGTTTAGGACGGGGACTTTTTCCACCCGAATAAAGGCGAGGATGAGCCCCAAGAGGACGGATCCCGCCACCCCGATGAGCCCGATAGACAGGGTAAGCTTCGCCGCCGCAGCGTACTGCGGCAGCATGGCCACGAGAAATTCTCGGTTCATGACAACTCCTTTCAGGCAAATAAAAAAGCGAGCCGAAGCCCGCTTCAAGATGCCTATGGAAAATAACAATCAGGACAAAGCCATGTCGTTTCCCAACATCTGCGCAGGCAAATAACCCGTACAACAACAGGTACAGGAACAAGCACATTTGCAGATGCTTTGGAATAAGGTGTTCATGGTTTCTCCTTTTGATTTTTTCTTATCATAACACGGCACCCTTGCCTTGTCAAACCAATTTACTCTGATTTTCCCTTTTTCGGACTAAAGCGTTTCGTTTAAGAGGCCTTCCAGGATTTTGATGGCACCGTCGATTTCATCTTTCGTCGTGTTGTAATCGGTGACGAAGCGGACGGGGACAGTGCCGTCTTCTTTCGGGCCCATAATGTCGAATTGGCCGTGTTTTTCCAACTCGTCGGCCACAGCTTTCGGCAGGCGAATAAATAATTGATTGCTCTCGGGGGGATAGATAAATTCCACGTCCAGGTAGGCGAGTTCTCGGGCGAGGTAGCTGGCGGCCCCATTGGCGGCGCGGCCGTTTTCGAAAAAGAGGTCGTCGGTGAAGAGGGCTTCGTACTGGGCGCCCAGGGTAAAGCCTTTGGCCATCAAGAGGGCACGCTGTTTTTGGAAGTAGATAAATTCCCGGGCCAGGTCCTCGTTTTTAAAGACCAAAGCTTCGCCGAAGAGGGCACCGTTTTTCGTGCCGCCGACGGAGAAGATATCGGCGTAGTCCATGTATTCGGAAAGCTTCACGTCATTGACCTCGCTTGTGAGGGCGCTGGCCATGCGGGCGCCGTCGATGTAGACGGGAAGAGAATATTTGTCGGCCACTTTTTTAATGGCGGCGAGCTCTTCTTTTCGGTAGACGAGGCCGGTTTCCGTGGTGTTTGATAGGTAGATGATGCCGGGAAGGACATTGTGGAAGTCGCCGAAGGATGCGATGAATTCGTCGAGCACCTCGGGATCGTATTTGCCTGCTTCGGTTTTTACAGTGACCACTTTGTGGCCCGCCGCTTCCATGGCGCCCACTTCGTGTCCCACGACGTGGCCCAGATCAGCACTTACGATGGCTTCATGGGGGCGGAGGTGGAAGGTGAGGGCCAGGACATTGGCCGCCGTGCCGCCGTGGACGAAGTGCACGGGGTAGTCGCCGCCTGCAGCTTCCTGAATCAGGCGCGTGGCCCGCTCCGTGTGGGGATCGAAGCCGTAGCCCATATTTCCCTCGCCGTCGGTGGCAGCCAGGGCTTTCAATACATTCGGATGGCATAAATCGTGGTAGTCGTTTCTGAAATTAAACATAGGCACCCCTTTTTCATTGTCTTTTTGTTTTTGTCATTATATCATAGGTCCGAAAGGAAGGATCCTATGAAAAAGAATCGCCACGGCGCCGATCTCTACGCCTTGGAAACAAAATACCACTACCGCCCGGAAGACATACGGGATTTTTCGTCGAACATCAATCCCCTGGGCCCTTCGCCGAAAGCCATGGAGGCGGCGGCGAAAAACATTCGGGCTCTGTGTCACTACCCGGATCCGGAGTACCGGAAATTGAAGGCGGCCATTGGTGATTACCTGAAGGTGGATCAGGCGGCCGTGCTCTTGGGAAGCGGCACGTCGCAACTGATTCAGGAGGCCATCGCCTTTCTGAAGCCCGCCCGGGCCTTGATCAACAGCCCCTGTTACAGCGAGTACGCCCGGGAGCTGGAAAAGGTCGGGGCGGAGATTTTTGAATACCGCCTGGACTACCACAAAAATTTCTCCATCGACGTGGACGAAATCATCGCGCGGATCAACGAGGAGGCCGTGGATCTTTACGTGCTCACCAATCCCAACAATCCCACGGGCTCCATTTTAACCCGGGCGGACGTGGCGCGGATTTTAGACGAGACCTCCGCCCACGTGTTGGTGGATGAAACCTACATCGAATTTACGGATCCCGCCATTTACTCCGCCGTATCTTTGGTAAAAAGCCGCGAAAAACTCATCGTGATTCGCGGCACGAGCAAATTTTTCGCCACGCCGGGGATTCGCCTGGGCTACGCCGTGACCGGGGATGAGGCCCTTCATGCGGCCCTTGCCGCGGATCTTTCCATGTGGGGGATCAACGCCATGGCCGATGTCATGGGGCGGGTCATGTTTCAGGATGCGGCTTTTCGCGAGGAAAGCTTTCGCCTGATTCAGCGGGAGAAGGCCAAGGTCATCGCCGCTTTGGAGGCCAACGACGCCCTGAAGGTGTTTCCCTCCTACGGAAATTTCGTCTTGGTGAAAATAATAGATCGACGTCATGGGGCGGCGGATCTTCGCGAAGCCCTTCTCGCGCAGAAAATGGTGATCCGGGACTGCTCGAATTTTAAGAATTTAGACGAGCGTTTCTTCCGCTTCTGCCTCTTGGATCCGGAATCCAACGAGGCTCTGGTGAAGGCCATCGACGATTTCTTTAAAACGTCTTAGCCGAAAACGGCTTGATTTCGCCATTGCAACCTGTGGTTGCGAAAATTCCAAGGCCTGTGTATGGCATGCAACCGGCTCATGGCGTATTCTTTTTTCAGAAAGCGAACCGACTATGTTTACAAGGAGTGTCTCATGTTATTTTCTGAAAAGCTCGTCTACCTAAGGAAAAAATCCGGCCTCACCCAGGAAGCCTTGGCCGAGGCCTTGGGCGTGTCCCGCCAATCCGTTTCGAAGTGGGAAGCAGCCGGTGCCATGCCCGAAATGGCGAAGATCATCGAAATCAGCAAGTACTTTCACGTGTCCACGGACTTTTTGCTCTTGGATTCCATGGATCCCTCCGAGGATGGGGCGGATCAGCCGGCGGAAGAAGCCCTCTCGTCCGTTGCATTGGAAGATGCCGATGCCTACATGAATTACCTCGCCGACCGCGCGCCGAAGGTGGCCCTGGCCGTGAGCCTGTTTATTCTCTCCGCCATTCCGCCTATCCTGGCCGGCATTGCCGATACCGACGCCGCCTACACCTTGGGCATCATTGCCACCCTTGCCGTGGTGGCCGTGGGCGTCTTTCTTCTGGTCTTCGGCCCGAAAATGCCCGACGATTTCGAGGCCTTCGACGAACCCGTGGATACGGCCTACGGCGTGGACGGTGTCGTAAAAAAACGCAAGGAGAACTACGCTCCTCTTCACAGCCGCCGCTTGAGCGCCGGGATTATTCTGTGTATTCTCTCCGCCGCGCCCATGCTCTTTTCCTCGGCGGCGGGAAGAGGCGATGCCTTTACCACCACGGGCTTTGCGACCACATTATGTATCGTGGCGGCCGGCGTCTTTTTCATCGTGCGCACTTCGGTCATCGAGGCGGGCTTCGATAAGATTTTGGAACAGGGGGATTATACCCGCCGCAAAAAAATCGCCCGTCGCCGCACAGCGCCTATTCAACGGGCCTACTACCTTTCGATGCTCTTGATCTTTTTGGCCCTGTCCTTTTACACGAACAAGTGGCAGTGGACGTGGATTCTTTGGCCCGGGGCGGCGCTGGTCAACGTCATCTGCCGCAGCATCGCCGAGTCCATTCGGGCCTTCGACGAAGACTAGCCGGCTTCCCTACTTCAGCCCGTAAATTTTCCCAATAAAAAATCCCCCACCGCTTGGTGAGGGACATTTTTATGCTTATCTTTGAGCCAATTCGTGGTCGAAGATGTAGAGGCCGTTCCAGGATTCGTTGATGCGTTCCAGACGTTCGACGATGGAGCGGAAGGTGTCTTCTTCTTCCCGTTGTTCTTCGATGAACTTGTTCAGGAATTCTTGGGTATCTAAGCAGCCCGCTTCGATGGCTTCTTTGTAGATGGCCTTGATGCGACTCGTAACTTCTTGTTCGTGTTCGTAAGCGGCACGGAAGGTGTCGGTGAAGTTACCGAATTCCTTCGGCGGTTTGGCGATGGCTTCGTATTCCGGAGCCCAGTCCATTTCTTGAAGGAAATCGTAGAATTCTTTGGCGTGTTCCATTTCTTCCTTGGCTTGATGGACGAAGAAGTGGTCGAAACCGGACATGCCTTGGGTGTCCATGTAGTTGGCCATGGCCATGTAAATGTAGGCCGATTCGATTTCAAAGTTAAGTTGTTCGTTCAGTTTTTTGCTTAATTCATTGGACATAGTATTCCTCCTAGTCTTACTCCTAAAAGTACGGTTCATAAACGCCATACACCGGCACGCCTTTCTTTACGAGGAGTGCCAGGACAGTGGGGATTTCATCGACTTCCAACTTGAGACGAATGCCGTTGTAGCGAAACAGACAACGCCCGGCATAGGGGCTGTCGGGCTTGTTTAATAGGTCCATGAGCTCGCCGATGTGCGCATCCATATCGCCGATTTGGAAAAAGACGTTCCGCAAACCGGCTTGATCTCTGTTGATTGTTTTTATTAAAAGTGTATCGTGCATGAACGTAACCCCCCGAACTCTGTTCGCATTACTTATACCCGAGGGATTCGGTTTTAATCGCTTTCGATACGAATATTGTCGATTTCCGTAAGGCCCCCCACGGTGATTTCCACGCGGCTCAGGTCCTTGAGATGAAAGGCGGGGTTTTCTTTCGCCATGGCGCTTTTCGTGAAGCGCACCGTCTCCAGTGCCCGCTTGTATTCCCACTTTTTCGCCGCGTACTGCCATTTTAAAAGGCCGGTTTCGTGGGCGGCGTGGAGCGCGTCTTTTTTCGGAGTAATGTGTACGGCTTCGCCGGCGGCGTCGATCAAGGTGATTTTAATATCGGCGCGGCCGCTTTTTGCCGCCACGTCCAGTGCGAAGGCCCCCTCCCCTCCCCCGTCTACGTTCAGGGCGTAGGTGCCGATGAGTCGGGCCACGTGATTGGTGCCGCCGCGATCGGAGGGAATGAAGGCGCCTTCCTGATAGGTGGTGGCGCCTTTTATATCCGGCTCGGCGCCTGAGGCGGTGGTAAGGTCCGCGTCTTCTTCGAAATCGGCGAGGACGCGGCTCTTCGGCTGGGTGGCGAGGGCAAAGCCCGATTGAGGCAGGTAGGCTTTCATGTCATTCAATACTTCCCGGTCTTCGATAAAGGCGTAGGCCGCCACTTCAAGGAAGCGCTCTTGATCGGCTTTGTCCAAAATGTTTCCCGTGGCCAGGGCCAGGGCGGCGAGGCCCTCTCGATCCAGGCGGCCCCAGTTGGAATTAAATTGGCTGTGATTGGCGTAGTCCACAAAGAGCTGGCCCCGCCAGGCGCCGGCGCGGAGGTATTGATCCATGCCTTCCAGGGAGGACACGTCTTGATCCCAGGCTCCGGTGACGAGGAAGTAGGGCACATTTAAATCCACGGGCCGGTCCCCGGGCTTGTACTGGCCGTCGGTGGGGGCCACGGCCAGGACGCCGGCCACCTTGATGTCTTTCGTGGCTCGGCCGGTGTCGGGATTGTAGGGCAATTCGGCGAAGGATGCCGCCACGGCCGCCGCCTCGCCGCCGCGGCTGTGGCCGCCGAGAAAGACGCGGTCTCGATCGATGCGGTCCTTGAAGCGGGGATCGTTCAGAATTTTGTCGGCGTGATCCAAGAGGCTCAGGGCCCGGGCGTCGTTTTCGCCGGAAAGGCCCTTGCCGAAGTAGGCGTTAAAATGGGATTGCTCCACGGATTGAAAGGCCACGCCCCGCGCCGCCAAGTAGCGGCCCAAATACTCGTAGCCCCCTTTGTTGTCTTCGATCATGTTGTGATTGCCGTGAACGAAGACGAGGAGAGGGGCATTTTTTGCGCCCACGGGCAGGTACAGATCCCCTTCGTAGGGCACGTGGGCCGGCGTGTAGCCGAAAAACAGTTTCCGCCAGCGGTCCTGGCCCTTGGGCAGGCGCAGGTAGGAGGCGTAATTTTCCTCCCCGTAGTCGTAGGCGCTTTTCGGGCCGTAAGTAATTTTTTCTACCTTATAGGCGGCGGGAATCGTCTTCTCTGCACGGGCCACGTCCGGGCGGGTCTTCGGGCCGGGCCATGCGCAGACAAAGATGAGCCCCGCCATAAGGAGGCCGCCGAGAAGGGCTGCCATGGGATAGAGCTTCCGCGCCCCCATGCCCAGGGCGAATAGCCAAATGATCGCCACCACGGCGGCGGTGGCACCGTAGATGTAGGTATCGGAGGAGGGGCCCAAAAAGGAAGTGGTGCGGAGTACATCCGTCACCTGATAGGCCAGGAGCCCGAGAAGGATGAGCTCCGTCGCCGCCGGAGTAAGGATGGCCGAGGCGAATTTTCTTATGAGGGCGAGGATCCCGAGAAGGGCACAAAAATAGATCCCCCACAGGGCCACGTCGGCCGCGGCGTGGGGAATCTTCGTCTGAAAGTAGAAACCGGGGAATTCGTCGAGGAAAAAGAGCGCCAAGAAGCCTGCGAGCCACGCCAATCGCCCGCCGTTGAATTTGCCTCTATTCAGCTTCTTCCATATCCCCTTCATGGGCACACCCCTTTCCCCGGCAGGGCTTTCTCGCCAGATCTTCGGCGGAGACCACGACAAATTCCACGCCGTCGTCGGTTTCGATTTTTACCTTCACCAAGGCCTGCAAGGTGTTGGTGGAAACCACTACGCCCTTTCCTTCGGCGGTGTAGACCACACGTCCCACGCGGGGCATGATTTTTAAATTGGTCTCGTAGCCCGGCTGTTCGTACCTGAGGCAGCACAAGAGTCTGCCGCAGACGCCGCTGATGGCGTCGGGATTTAGGGAAAGGCCCTGATCCTTGGCCATGTTAATGGATACGGGGGAAAAATCCCCGAGAAAGGATGCGCAGCAGCATTCCCGGCCGCAAATGCCGATGCCGCCTAAAAGCTTGGCTTCGTCGCGAACGCCGATTTGTCTGAGCTCGATGCGGGTGCGGAAAATCGCCGCTAAATCGCGAACCAGGCGGCGGAAATCCACCCGACCGTCGGCGGTGAAGTAAAAGAGGAGCTTGGAATTGTCGAAGGTGTATTCCGCGCTGATCAGGCGCATTTTCAAGCCGTGTTCTTTTATTTTTTCCTCGCAGACCACCATGGCCTCCCGGGCCAGATTGCGATTGGACAGGTGGCGCCTGTCGTCGTCTTCCGTGGCTATGCGAACAATGGGCTTCAGCTCGCCCACGACATCTTCGGCCTCGATGGCCTTGCGCTCCATGGCCACGTAGCCGTATTCCACGCCCCTGGAGGTCTCCACGATGACGCCGCCGTCTAAGGCAGGCTCGGCGTCTTTCGGATCGAAGTAATAAATTTTTCCGCGGCGCTTAAATCGCACGCCGACTACATCTCTCGTCTCTGTCAAATCCACTGGCCTCCCATCGTTAAAAGCAGCCACTCAAAGGCAAAGCTTTTGTTTACATTCATCTCCACGTAGCGCCGCGCCCGGTAGAGAGCATCGATTATGTCGTAGACCCGCATCCCCACGATCTGCGACTGGCAGGCGATGGGCACGCGGTAATCTTTGTTTATAATTGCATTTTCGTCGCCGGTTTCGTAATAAACGGCCATGTCCCGAAAGTAGGCGAGAAAGTGATCGAAGATCTCGGGCAGATGGTCCTTTTCTTCTTCGAAAAAACCCCGCGCCAAAAACACTTCCTCGGGCCGGGACAATACTTTTTCCACGAGGCGATAGCTTTTGTGGCGCCGCTCGGGATCGTAGAGGGCCTCCTCGCTCTTTAAATCCAAAAAGCCCGCCCGGGAGCGCACCGTGGGAAGAATCTTCTCCGGCGATTCGCTTAAGAGGAGAAAACGGGTCTTCTCCGGCGGCTCTTCCAGCACTTTTAAAAGGGCGTTTTGCCCCTCTACGGTGGTGGTGTCGAAGTCCAGGAAGACGAAGACCTTGCCTCCGCCGGCGTAGTCTGTCATGGCCGCCGCCTTCAGCACCTCTTCGATGCGCTCCTTTTTTATGGACGCCTTGGACGTCTTTTTGGACGGGGCGATTTCCACGTAGTCCGGATGATTTTCTCCCCGACCTTCTCCCGAAAGAAAGAGCTTGCAGGAGGGGCAGCTGCCGCAAGGCGCCGCATCACTCGCGCACAGATAGCCCATGGCCAAATGCCTGGCCGCCTCCAGGGCCGCCTCGCCTCTCCCCTTTAAGATATAGGCGTGAAGGCCGGAGTGTAAGAGATCGGCCGTCAAATGTGAATGCCCTTAATCAGGTCGATGGCGAAGACGTGGGCCCCGGCGTGGGTTTCGTCTCGCCCGCTTTTTTTGCCGACGATGCGTTCAAATATTTCTTTTAATTTTTCGTACTGGCTGTTGGTGACGCCGACGACCACCGTCGTGTTTCCCTCTTTCAGGAAGCCGCCGGTGGAGGCCATTTCCGTGACGGAAATTTCCGCCTCCAGCAATTCGTCGATGACGTCGCCGACGAAGCGATCGGCGATAATCGCAAACACCATTTTATCCATGATGCGGCCCCCTTAATACCGATTGTATTCGGCTACGTCGAGAATAAAGATCGTGGCGCCCCCGACGCGCACGTTTAAGGGATAGGGCATAAAGGATTCCCCGGGGGACATGGAGACCATGGATGTGGGCTCTTCCCGCACAGAGCAGTTGGCTTCCATAATGTCGAAGAGCTCGTCCATGTCTTTTTCTTCCACGCCCATTAAAAGGGTGGTGTTGCCCGCTTTTAAGAAGCCTCCGGAAGAAGATAATTTCGTTACGCGGAAGCGCTTTTCGGTCAATGCGTCGATTAAACCCGGTGCGTCCTGATCCTGCACAATAGCGAATATAAGTTTCATTTTACCGGTACTCCTTTTCGATGGCTTCCACGGCGGCCGAAAGCACCTGCTCCGCATCCATGGACGCGTCGATAAAGCAAAGTTCTCCTCGGCGCCGCTCAGCCAAGATTCTATAATAGGCCTCCACCGTGTCCGTGATCTTCTTGTCGGACTCCAGGCGATCGGCGAGGCGATCTTTCATGCGTTCCTTGCCCGTGCCTTCGGGCACATCGAGATACAGGGTGATGTCGGGGACGAGGCCGTCGGTAGCGAAGGCGTTGATTGCTTCCACGGGCGCGAGGCCCAATTGACGGCACAGGCCCTGGTAGACCAGGCTCGAGAAGACGAAGCGTTCCGACAGGACCAAGGCCCCTTCGGCCAGGGCGGGTCGAATCACTTCCTCCACGTGTTGGGCCCGGGCGGCGGCATAAAGCAGCGCCTCGCAGCGCGGATCCATGGCCTCGTTTTTCGGATCCAAAAGAATCTCCCGCACGGCTTCTGAAATGGCCGTGCCGCCGGGCTCTCTCGTGTGGATCACGTCCACGCCTTTTTCCTTAAAGTGACGGCAAATGCCTTCGGCGACGGTGGATTTTCCCGAGCCGTCCGGCCCTTCGATGACGACAAACAATCCTTTCATGGAAACACCCCCTTGGCCTTATTATAACATAGCTCAGTCGAGCTCGTAGGCGTCGAAGCCTTCGGTGAAGCGGGTTTCGATTCCGTAGCTTGCAAAGACTTCATCCAACACCTTGAAGAGAGCGCTGAAGTTTTCCTCGGAAATATTGGCCCCCATGTGGCCGATGCGAATGATGCGGTCGTGGAGTTTTCCGGCGCCTTTAGAGATAAACACGCCCTTGTCCCGGCACTTGGCGAGAAATTCCGTGGCGGAAATCCCGTCGGGCAAACACACGGCGGTGACCGTGTTAGCGAAGGAATCCTTCGGGTAGAGCTCGAAGCCTTCTTTTTCGAAAAGCGCCCGGGTCATCTTGCCGTAGGATTTGTGCAGGGCGACGCTGTCTTTCGTCTCCCAAAGGTCCAGAGCCTTGTTCAGGGCGCCGGTTAAGTGTTCGCTCATGGTGTAGGGGAAGGCGAAATCTTCCTGGCCGCTCATGTAGTTAAGCACATTCATGTAATAGCTCGGGATGGGCTCCTTGCGGCTCCGCATCTTTTCTTCCGCCGCTTCGGAAATGGTAATCATGGAAAGGCCCGTGGGGGCGGAAAGGCATTTTTGCGTGGCGGAAAGCATCATGTCCACGCCGTAGGCGTCGAAGTCGATGTCTTCGCCTCCGAAGGAGGAGACGCAGTCCACGATGGACAAAATGCCGTAGTCCTTCAAGAGATTGCAAATGGCCTTTACGTCGTTGGTGAGGCCCGAGGGAGTTTCGCAGTGGACCATGGTGGCCATGGCGAAGTCAGAATCCTTTTCCAGATAGGCCTTCAACTCATCCAAATCGAAGCCCCGGCGATGGTCCTTTTCGTAAAGGACGGCTTCCCCGCCGAAGAAATTCACGTAATCGGCAAAGCCGCCGCCGAAGACGCCGTTGCTCATGACCAGCACCCGCTCGCCCGGCTCCATCAACGAGCAGACGGCGGCCTCGAGGGCGAGCATCCCTTCGCCCAACATAATCACCGTGGGGCGGTCGGTCTTTACCACGGCGGAAAGGCGCTTCTCCACATTTCTGTGAAAGGCTTCGTAAGCCGGATCCAAGTCCGGATTGGTCACTACCTCGGTCATGGCCGCTTCCACTTCCGGTAAAAGGGTGGTCGGGCCGGCACATAAAATTCGCATGATCGTCTCCTTTATTTCATTCCTATTTTTTCATTCTTACTACCAGTATAACACGGTCGGGGCGGTTGAACGTAGGTGGAAATTGGGGTATACTGATTGCAATCGCGTATTCTATGAGAAATAGGAGGAAATCATGTCATTAAAAGGAACCAAGACCGCAAACAATCTGTTAATCTCCTTCGCAGGGGAATCTCAAGCTACGGCGCGCTACACCATGTACGCCAAACAAGCGGACAAAGACGCTTCCGTTCAAATTAAGAACATCTTCTTGGAAACGGCCCGCAACGAAGAAGAACACGGCAAGCGCTTCTTCAAGTACTTAGTCGACGACTTTAACGAAGACGAACTCGAAGTGAAATGGGACTATCCCGTGGCCTTAGGCAGCACGGAGCTGAACCTGAAAAACGCCGCCGAAGGGGAAGACGGCGAAGCCACCGACATGTATCCGAAATTTGCGGAAATCGCCCGCGAAGAAGGCTTCGATGAAATCGCCGACAACTGGATCGAAATCGCCGAAGTGGAAGAAGCTCACCGGGATCGCTTCCTGAAGCTTTTGGAAAATGTAAAGGAAGACAAGCTCTTTAAGCGCGACGAAGTCGTCCTCTGGAAGTGCAACAACTGCGGCTACATTCACGAAGGCAAGGAAGCGCCGGAAAAATGCCCCGCCTGCTTCCACCCGCAAAAATGGTTTGAACTTTTCGTGGAAACCTATTAAAATAATCCGGAAACCAAGCACCGAGCCTCGGCTTCGGTGCTTTTTTCTTGAAAGGAGAAGCCATGGATCGAAACGAACGGGTGGCCGAAATGAAGGCCATTTTAAACAAACACAATGACGCCGTAAAGGCTTTTAAAAAAGCCCTGGCCGCCTTCGACGAGGCGCAGATCGCCTACGATAAGCTGGATGCCTATTACAGCTCCAAGGATTGGTTCGACGACGTGGACGCCTACGACAAGGGCGAGATCACCGTGGACTGCGGCGTGCTCACGGAAGATGCCGTCTACGATTTAATCGGAGACAATTACGAAATGGCCAAGGAAATGATTCGCGTGGCCAATTCCATTTTTCAAAAACACTGAAAAAGCGGCCTAGAGTGACCCCATAAAGTTGGACTTAATCGAGCAAGCATTTTGCTTGCTCGATTTTGTTTTACATACTCTTCTTTCTATGCAGATTCCATGCGTTCACGGTATTGTTTCGGACTCAGGCCTCCTAACTTTTCTTTGATTCGATCGTTGTTGTAGTAGCGGATAAAGCACTCGATGGTCCGGACGAGTTCTCCCCGACTTCGGTAAACATATCCGTCGTAGATTTCTCTTTTCAGGACGCTGAAGAAGTTTTCCATGGGTGCGTTGTCGTAGCAGTTGCCTTTTCTCGACATGCTTTGGAAGATGTGGTGTTCTTTCAGCATGGCTTGATAGGCGGTCATTTGGTAGCCCCACCCGCGATCGGAGTGGAAGGTGCGGCGGTAGGGGCAGGTGCGGGTTCGTTCGATGGCTTCTTCTAAGCCTTGTAGCATGGTGACGCCGTTGGGCTGATCGGAGAGGACGTAGCTGATGATTTCCAGATTGTACATGTCCATGTACGAATCGAGGTAGAGTTTCTTTGTTTGGAGTTTCCCCACTTTATCTTCGACGTAGTATTTGAATTCCGTGGTGTCGGTGGTAATTTTTTGGTAGGGGATGGAGGTATTGAAGCGTCGATTGATTCGATTTTTCTTGATTTTTCCGACGATGCCTTTGTAGGAGTTGTACTTCTTGTATTTTCTCCTATAGGCACGGACTTGAAGGCCCATGACCTGAACCAATCGTTGAACTTTCTTTTTGTTGATCGCCCAACCCCGGTTCTTCAGCTCCAGGTGGATCCTTCGGTAGCCGTAGTCTTTGTGTTCGTGTCGGATGGCCAAGATTTCATCTTTTAACGCTTGATCCTTATCTTCTTCACTCCACTTTTTCTGCCAGTACATAAAGGTGGATTTTGGAAAGTTGATGGCGGCAAGAATCTTTCTTAGTTGGAATTGTTCTCGGAGTTTGGCGACGATCCTCGCCTTTTGTTCATTTTTTCTTCCCTCGCCAAACTCCTTAGCTGCTCCCAGAACATCTTTTGAATGGTGAGTATTTCGTTCTCCGCTTCTAATTCTTTGATGCGATTTTCCAATGCCTCCCGTGTGGAAGCATCAAGATCTTCACTCGACTTTGAAGGATTTGGTGCTTGATTGCGGTCGCTCGTTTCGTAGCGTGTGATGGCTTCTAACTTAAACTCTACACTGTACTCACGATTATTTCTAGAGCGCATTAACCCTTCATCGCCAAATTGTTTGTAATTGTTCACCCAGCGTCTGATCTGCGATTCGCCGATTTGATACTTATTTTCTAAGACGGGATAGCTTGTCTTCCCGGACAGGTATTCTTCGACGATTTTCTTCTTCAACTCATAACTGTATTTTGCCATTAAAAGACCCCCAAAGGTTGGATTTCTTGGTCCAACTTTTGGGGGTCAGTACATTTCAATGGATAGTTTTTTATATTGCTAATTTAGTTGTTTATCTTTTCATCATTTTTGATTAGCTCAGCTTTTACTAAAAGCCTTTTATCGTTTTTTGGATAGGGGTGACACGCCATTAAAAAGAGTTTCGTCTTTCCTTCTTCTCGTGTAAATTTACTCCAGTCTGTAGGTTCAATCACTTCTTTATCAACTACTTTGTAATAGAGTTCTTCTTCCCTAGTAGTAATTTTTAGCTCATCACCTTTTTCCAACTTATCAATGTTTAAAAAAGATTGCGTTTCGTTTATCCCTCCTCTGTGTCCCGCAAGAACAGTTATAGTATTTTCCTCTGAAGTCGGTATATCTGTATCTTCAACAATACCTGAACCTTCTAATAAAGATTGTTCACTTGTATTGTCACTAATAGGGGTAATTACTCCTATCTTATCAATCCTAAGAACGCCTATAGCTGTATCTTTTATAGAGTCTTTTGATGCAACATTTTGTTCTATCTCTTCAGGTTTATTCTCCTGTTCGTAATTTTCAAAAGGAGGTAATTCTTGTTTTATTTGTTTTTCCAGATTAATAGATTCTTCTTTCTTTAATTCTATCCTCTTATGGTTTAGGAATAGAAAAGCAATAGAAAAAACAATGAATATTAACCCGACTGCAAGAAGAAATTTACTTAGATGATCTTTTTTTTGCTTATTTGACATTTTTCTTTCTTCTTGATTTTATTCTCTTTTTTCTTTGAATTCCAGCAAAAGTAGAAAGATTACCAAGTCCTAGTAAAATCCAAGCATAGGTTGATGGATTTAATCCGTTTCCTGTTTTAGGTAGAGGCTTACCTGGTAAAGGAGTCTTAGGAATATTTGGTTTAACTGGTGTTCCAGGGTTATTTGGCTTTTCTGGCTCTTTTGGAGTTTCAGGCTTATTTGGTTCTTGTGGGTGATTAGGTTTATTTGGTTCCTGTGGGTCATTAGGTTTATTTGGTGTACTTGGTTCTTCTGGCTTACCTGGCTCTTTTGGTTTTTCTTCTTTATTTACAATTGTAAAACCATCTTTCATATTGCCAAGATAATTGACATCAAACCATCTTCCATCTAGTTTTATTGTATTTCCAGATTCGCCAATTTCTTTTATCGTATAGTGGTAGTCATGCGTTGAATTTGCACCTTTCTTAACATCTAAGTTCTTGAATTCTCCACTCCAATTATTATCTTTATTTAACTCAAGAATTTTCCCTGTAGCTTTTCCATCTCTATATAGTTCAACCACGATTTTGTCTACTGGTTTATTTCCATATAAAGTCCAGTCTTTCTTAACTTTAATAGTTATAGTATCTGGTTCAGATGGTGTTGGTGGTGTAGGCGGTGTTTTAGGCTCTTCTTTATTTGTTACTGTAAAGCCATCTTTCATAGACCCACTGTAATTTACTTTGTACCAATGCCCATTCAGCTTAATTGATCCAGTTTCTTCTCCGACTTCTTTTACTGAGTATTTAAAGGCCTCTTTTGAATCTACTTTTTCTACTACGTCTAAGTCTTTAAATTCTCCACTCCAATTATTGGCTTTGTTTAGTTCTAGCTTTTTGCCTGTAGATTTTCCGTCTCTGTAGAGTTCTACTTCGATTTTGTCTACTGGTGCGGATATTTCTTTTCCGTCTTTGTCTTGCCAAATCTTTTCAACCTTGATGTCTTCCTTTGGTGGATCTAGTGGTGTTGGAGGGATTGTTGGCTCTTCTTCGTTAGTTATAGTGAATCCATCTTTCATACTTCCGCTATATTTTACTTCGTATTTATTATTTCCTATAACTACTTTACCTTTTTCTTCCCCAACTTCTTTGACTGAGTATTCGTAGGCTTTTTCTGAGTCTAATTTTTCTACTACGTCTAAGTCTTTAAATTCTCCACTCCAATTATTGGCTTTGTTTAGTTCTAGCTTTTTGCCTGTAGATTTTTCGTCTCTGTAGAGTTCTACTTCGATTTTGTCTACTGGTGCGGATATTTCTTTTCCGTCTTTGTCTTGCCAAATCTTTTCAACCTTAATGTCTTCCTTTGGTGGATCAAGTGGTGTTGGAGGGATTGTTGGTTCTTCTTCGTTAGTTATAGTGAATCCATCTTTCATACTTCCGCTATATTTTACTTCGTATTTATTGTTTCCTATAGCCACTTTGCCTTTTTCTTCCCCAACTTCTTTGACTGAGTATTCGTAGGCTTTTTCTGAGTCTAATTTTTCTACTACGTCTAAGTCTTTAAATTCCCCACTCCAATTATTGGCTTTGTTTAGTTCTAGCTTTTTGCCTGTAGATTTTCCGTCTCTGTAGAGTTCTACTTCGATTTTGTCTACTGGTGCGGATATTTCTTTTCCGCCTTTGTCTTGCCAAATCTTTTCAACCTTGATGTCTTCCTTTGGTGGATCTAGTGGTGTTGGAGGGATTGTTGGCTCTTCTTCGTTAGTTATAGTGAATCCATCTTTCATACTTCCGCTATATTTTACTTCGTATTTATTGTTTCCTATAACTACTTTGCCTTTTTCTTCTCCGACTTCTTTTACTGTGTATTCGTAGGCTTTTTCTGAGTCTACTTTTTCCAATACATCTAAGTCTTTGAATTCTCCACTCCACTTGTTGGCTTTGTTTAGTTCTAGATTTTTGCCTGTAGCTTTTCCATCTTTGTAGAGTTCTACTTCTATTTTTTCTACTGGGGCTGCTATTTCTTTTCCATCTTTATCTTCCCAAGCTTTTTTTACTTTAACGTCTGTCTTTGATGGTGTTATTGGTGTCCATGGGCTTGATTTTTCCTCTAACTTATTTGTTACTTTAAAGCCTTCTTCCATGCTTCCGTTATAGCTTACTTTGTATTTACTGTCCCCTATGGTAATGCTTCCGTCTTTTTCGCCAACTTCTTTTACTGTATATTCGTAGGCCTTTTCTGAATCTGTCTTTTCTACTACGTCCAAATCTTTAAATTCTGCTTTCCAATTGTTAGCTTTGTTTAGTTTTTTCTTTTCACCTGTGGCATTTCCATCTTTGTAGAGTTCTACTTCAATTTCTTCTACTGGGGCTGCTATTTCTTTCCCATCTTTATCTTCCCAAGCTTTTTTTACTTTAACGTCTGTCTTTGATGGTGTTATTGGTGTCCATGGAGTTGGTGATTTGATTTTATTGTAATAGCTAGATAATAAATTTAATCTAATATTGTCACGTGAACTATAGTTATTGCTTTGTCCAATATATTCAAACCAAGTCTCACCTACGGCTTCTTTGAATAATTCTTCATATTCGCCGTCGTCTTCAAAATAGTTCTTGTTGTTTCTATCTAACTTGTCATAGCTGTTCGCAAAA
>NZ_JAOQJD010000001.1:48757-191381 GCF_025566985.1 Aedoeadaptatus acetigenes | reverse complement strand
CGGGCAAAGGGAATGGCGCTACTGCTTGCGCGCCTACAACAACTGGTTCGAGGAGATCACCAACAGCTTTGATTACCCGTGGAGTAACGGCTACGTGGAGGGAACGCACAACAAGATCAAGACCGTGAAGCGCGTCGCTTTTGGGATGCGTAACTTTCATCATTTCCGAACCAAACTGCTTTTCGTCTGTTCAAAAGACCGGTGATGAATGGCTTTTAGGAAAACAAAAAGGAGCCTAGTTTTCACTAGACTCCCCAATGGTTGACATAGAACCTTTTTTTGTAAAGAAACCTCTTAAATAAATCCTTGCCATAAAAAAAGCGGATTCGTGGTATAGTGAAGTCAAATAAGCGGAAGAATTTTTAAGACTTATGGAGACAAATCATGAAAGAAAAAATCCTTATCGTCGATGATGAGAAAGAAATTTGTGAACTGCTCGAGATTTATCTTCGTAACGACGGATACGTTGTGGAAACGGCCTATGACGGCGAGGAAGCCCTGGAAAAAATCAAAGCGGATCCGCCGGATGCTATGATTTTGGACATTATGTTGGAAGACCTGGATGGCTTCAGTCTGTGCCAAAAGATTCGCGAAAACTACTTTTTTCCCATCCTTATGCTGACGTCGAAAATCGATTTCGGAGATAAAATTTTGGGCCTGACCATCGGGGCCGACGATTACATGACCAAGCCCTTTAATCCCCTGGAAGTCGTGGCCAGAGTAAAGACGCAACTTCGCCGAAGCGGCCGATACAATCAGGGAAGCGGCGGGGCGGAGGAAGAGATTTCCATTCGCGGCTTGGTCATCAACAAAAGGGAGCACAAATGCACCCTAAATGAAAAGACCCTTTCCCTGACGCCCATCGAATTTGAAATTGTGTGGTATTTGTGCGAGCACTTAGGGGAGGTTGTCTCCTCTGAAGCACTTTTTGAAGCGATTTGGCGGGAAAAATACATGGATAACAACAACACGGTCATGGCGCACATCGGGCGAATTCGGGAAAAGATGAATGATTCCGGCCGACATGCAACGTACATTAAAACAGTTTGGGGCGTAGGTTATGTCATCGAAAAATAACAACGACCTCTTGCTTCGCGGGATTTTAAAGCGCTACGTGATTCAAGCCATCGCGATTACCGCTGCGGTGTTTTTTGCCACGCTTTTTGTAAGTTTTTGTTTGCGCCGATGGCTGAACGGTCATGATCCCTTCAATTATTTGTATTACCGGGATCTTTACTTACTCTATCCGGCCCTCGGAACCTGGGTTCTTCTCATCATGCTCACTACCTACCGATTGTTTAAGCAATTGGTTTACTACGTGGATGAGCTGCAGGAAGCGACGAGTCTTCTTTTCGATAAAGAAGCGGGTACCATTGAATTGTCGCCGGAACTGGCTGCCATTGCCGAGAAAATCAATGCGCTCAAGGCTGAATCGATTCGAAACGAGACCTTGGCGGCACAGAGGCAAAAGCAGAAAAATGATTTAATCGTGAACTTGGCCCACGATTTGAAGACGCCTTTGGCATCCATCGTCGGCTACTTAAATTTATTAAGCGGCGATGTGAAATTGTCCGATGAGGAGCGAGAGAAATACCTTGCCGTGGTCCTGAGAAAGAGCGAGGCTCTTTCCGACTTAATCGATGAATTTTTCGAAATGACGAAATTTAATTTATCCGACTTGAAATTGGACGTGGCAGAATGTAATTTGAGCCTTCTCTTGGAGCAGGTTATTTTTGAATTTAAACCGCTCTTCGACGAAAAGCACATGGATTGTGCGCTTCACGTGCCGGGGAATGTGATTCTTTCATGCGACGCTGACAAGATGTCTCGGGTGTTCGGCAATCTTTTAAAAAATGCTTATTTGTACGGCGATAGGGGCAGCGCCGTCCATGTCACCGTCACGGAAGGGGAGGAGGATGTGACCGTCGATTTTATCAACGACTGCAAGACCATTCCTCCGGAAGCCTTGGAAAATATTTTCGAGCCCTTTTACCGTCTGGATCCATCGCGGCATTCCGCCGGCGGATCCGGTTTGGGCCTTGCCATCGCACGAGAAATTCTCCGCGCCCACGGGGCGGAGATCACAGCGGGAAGCGCAGATAACAAAGTGTGTTTTCGGATAAGGTTCAAAAAGTAGGAAAAAAGTAAGAATATCGTAGAAGGGAATTAAAAACTCGCAACGGGAGCCATGCTATTCTTTGAGATGTAGAGATGCTTTTACATTGAAAAGGAGATTGATATGAGAAAAAAATTAAGAAAAATCCTGTGCGTTTCCCTGATTCTCGCCCTGGCTCTCGGCCTCTCTGCCTGTCATGAGAGCAATATGGAAGGCTTTCATTCCTATGACATTGCAAATAAGGAATTCAAAGAAACGGTAGCCGCCATGGACTGGCCCGACAATTATACCGTGCCTACGGAATTGGACGGCGAAAAAGAAGCCTCCTACGAAGCGGGCTATGGCGACACGCGGGCGTCCCAATATTGGGAAGAAGCCTGGGAAAAGGAATGGTTGGATAATTACAAGACGGACAAAGCACGGGCCGACAAAGCCATCGAAGAATTGGAAAAGGCACCGACGATGAACTACATGAGTCCCGCCAAGTGTGACGACGCGACACGAAGCTATTTTAAGGAGATGCTGGACAAGGCAAAGGCCGGCGATCCGTCGGCGGTAGAAGAAAATTTAAAACTCAATGGACCGACGTCTTAAAGCCGGGGGGAGAAATCCCTTTGGCTTTTTTGTTTTTGAAGGAAAGATTTTCAAGAGGCGTCGAAGAGCTAAAAAAAGAGCCCGGTATTTTCCGGACTCAAGTGATGATTCGATTATAGATTTTTCGTAAAGGGCTCGGAAATATCCACATGGCCCATGAGGCTTTCGGCCTTTTCGCCGTTTACCGTAAATTCCACGGCCTTAATGCCGTCCACGGAAAGGAGGCTGTTGACGATGGAGCGGGCCAGCACGTCTTCTTCCAAGGACCCACCGTTCAAATCGCCGGCAAGATCCACGACCGCTGTGGTGCCGTCTAATTTGGATTTGGAGAAGTCGAATTTATCCAAGCCCACGGATTCAGCGCCTTCGGCTTTCGGGCTTTGAGCCAATTGTTCCAATACTTTCTTGACGATGTCGTCTTTCGATGCGTCGATGGCTACTTGTTTCGTGACTTTTTTGTTTTCCTCGTCGCCGTTTACAATGTAGTCGGAGGAGGGGTAGGTCAAGGTAACTTTGTAGCTTTGTTCCTCGCCGTCTTTTTTATCTTTGTCCTCGGCATCTTTTGCCTTGTTGTTTTCCGCTGCGTTGGCCGCGTTTTCTTCGGCTTCTCTGTTTAAATCTTCCGAAGTCTTTTGATTTTCAACCACTTCCACCTGATTATTCGCCTCTTCCGCCTGTGCCGCGTTCTTGGCGCAGCCCGTGGCCACGAGAAGTAGGCCCAGGCAGATTCCCGTTACGGCGATTAATTTTATTTTTTTCATAATTCCTCCTCTGTCTTCTAAAGTCGTCGTTGTTTGTTATTTTACCACAGGTGTCGATCATTGAAACAAATCGCGGCCCGCTGGGCGGCATTTCTATACGAGACTTAACTATTGGGGCCAAAGGCAAAGATGATGATAAGTTTTTTATCTTTCCGATTGAGGTCTTCCTCCTTGTGGTAAGATCTATCCATCGCCTGATTGCATAAGTTATTAATTTATGGATATACATGAAAGATAGAATGAAATGGAGGAGTCGATGAAAAGAGATATAAATAAACCGATGTTTCTATATTACGCCATTGGCATCGTGCTGGTCTTTTTGATCTCGTTTATGCTCATGCCGAAGATGCTCAAGGATCCGGTCAAGATTAAGAGCGTCAGCTACAACGAATTTTTGGCCGACGTGGACCAAAAGAAGGTAAAGGAAGCCCATATTGCAGACAAGCAAATCGCCTTTACCATTAAGGGCGAAAAGGACGTGCGCTACGAAACGGCCCGTTTCCCCGACGAAGGCTTGGTCAATCGCCTTTACGAAAACGGCGTGGAATTCGACCGCAAGTACCCCAGCGAAATGAATCCTATTTTGCAAAGCCTCTTGAGCTTCGCCCTTATGGTGGTGGTCATGGTGGCCGTGGGACAAATTTTCCTGCGCTCCATGACGAAATCCATGGGCGGCAAGGGGGGCGTGGGCCCCATGAGCTTCGGAAAGAGCAACGCGAAGATTTACGATCAGAGCGTGGAGGGAATTACCTTCGCCAATGTGGCGGGTCAGGACGAAGCCAAGGACGACTTGACGGAGATCGTGGACTTTCTCCACAACCCGAGCAAGTACACGGAAATCGGCGCAAAGCTTCCCAAGGGCGCCCTCCTCGTCGGGCCGCCGGGCACCGGGAAGACGCTCTTGGCCAAGGCCGTGGCCGGAGAAGCCAGCGTGCCCTTTTTCTCCATCTCCGGTTCGGAATTTGTTGAAATGTTTGTAGGCCTCGGCGCCGCCAAGGTGCGGGATCTCTTCGAACAGGCCAAGGAAAAAGCGCCCTGCATCGTCTTTATCGACGAAATCGACACCATCGGCAAGAAGCGCGACGGCGCCGGTTTTTCGGGAAACGACGAGCGGGAACAGACGTTGAATCAACTTTTGGCGGAAATGGACGGCTTTGAAGGAAACGGCGGCGTGGTCATTCTCGCGGCCACGAACCGTCCCGAATCCCTGGACCCGGCGCTTTTGCGTCCCGGCCGTTTCGACCGCCGCATTCCCGTGGAGCTTCCGGATCTCGCCGGTCGCGAAGCCATTTTAAAGGTTCACGCGAAAGACGTGAAGACGGAAGAGGCCATCGACTACAATGCCGTGGCCAAGGCAACTGCCGGCGCCAGCGGGGCGGATCTCGCCAATATGGTGAACGAAGCGGCCCTTCGCGCCGTTCGTAACGGTCGCCGGTTAATGAGTGAAGAAGATTTAATGGAAAGCGTGGAAGTGGTCATCGCCGGCCATCAACGAAAAAACAGCGTCATCAGCCAAAGGGAAAAAGAAATCATCGCCTACCACGAAGTGGGCCACGCCCTGGTCGCCGCCATGCAAAAGGAATCGGCGCCGGTGCACAAGATCACTATTATTCCCAGAACCAGCGGCGCTTTAGGCTACACCATGCAGGTGGATGAGGAAGAAAAATTCCTGATCAGCAAGGAAGAGGCCTTCAACAAAATCGTCACCTTTACCGGCGGTCGGGCGGCGGAAGAATTGATCTTCAACACCCGCACCACCGGCGCATCCAACGACATCGAGCAGGCCACGAAGATCGCCAGCTCCATGATCACTCGCTACGGCATGACCGACGAGTTCGGTTTTGTGGCGATGGAAACCTTGACCAATCGCTATTTAGGCGGCGACACCACTTTGGCCGTCTCCGACCGAAGAGCCTTCGACATCGACATGGCCGTGAGCGCCATTATTACCAAGGCTCAGGAAAAGAGCCACGAAATCCTTACGGAAAATGTGGACAGCCTTCATGCCATCGCCCACTACCTCTTGAAGAAAGAAACCATTACCGGCGCGGAATTTATGGAAATTTTAGAAAAAAATCGCGCCGAAAATGAAGCGCAAGCCACCCCTGAAATACCGAAAGAGGAAGAAGGGGAAGAAGATCTTCATTGACAGCCTGGCTTTTTTCTAGGACAATAAATACAATGCATGCCCTGCTTTTGCAGGGCTTTTTTTTGGAGGATGCCATGGATGCGGGAATGCTTTTGCCGATTTTTTCTCTGCCTTCCCCGAGCGGCCGGGGAGATTTTTCACAGGCCGAGGCCTATTTAAATTTTTTGCGGGCCGCGGGCTTTTCCTACTGGCAGATCTTGCCCATCAATCCCGTGGACGCTTACATGAGCCCCTATGCCTCGCCGGATTTGTCGGCGGGAGATCTTCTGCTTTTGGATGTGGGCGCACTGGAAAAGGAAGGCTTTGTTTCTTCCGCGATAGAAGTGCCTTATGAGAAAAAAATCGCCGCTCTGTGCAGCAATTTGAATCTAAGAAAAACGGAAGACTGCCCCTGTTTTCAGGATTTCATGGAGGAAAAAGGGGAAGAAGCCGAGGCCGCCGGGCTATTTTATTTGGCCATGGGCCGCTACGGCCATTTTCGCCACTGGCCCGCGGAGGTAAAGAAAGATTTCCCAGGCTTTCGAGACGCACACAAAGGCGATAGGGCCGTGCGTATTTACTGCGCCTTGTCGTATCTCTTCGAAAAGCAGTGGAAAAATATTTTGAACTACGCCGAAGCATGTGGCATTGAAATTGTCGGGGATCTGCCTTATTATCCGGGTATCGATAGCGTCCAGCGCTGGATCCATCCGGAGCACTTCCTCTTGGATGATGATCTCGAGCCCAGGTACGTTTCCGGCGTGCCCGGCGACGATTTCAGCGACGAAGGCCAGCTTTGGAATTCGCCGGTCTACGACTGGAAGGCCTTGGCGGCGGAGGATTTTGCCTATTTCAGAAAGCGCATCGACAACGCCTTAAGTCGCTATCATCGCCTGCGATTGGATCACTTCAGGGGCTATGAAAAGATCTACCACATCCCTCGCGGCGAAAAGCCCGCCGCAGGGCACTGGGAAAGTGTGCCCGGCGAAACCCTCTTCGCGCCGTGGAAAGAGGATAAGCGGTTTTTAATCGAGGACCTGGGCTTTTTGGACGAGGATTTTCACCGCTTTCGGGACAAATTTCCCTGGCCGGGCATGAGGGTCATGGCCTTGGAAGGGCCGAGTCGCTGGGGTGATCGGCCGCAAATATACTACACGGGCAATCACGACACGGATCCTGTGCCTCTTTATGTAAAACATATGGACGAGAAGACGAAGCGTCTCTGGGAAGATGCGATGGGCGCCGAAGTCAGCACAGAGAATCTTTTAAACTACGCCGTTTGTCGGCGGGAAGAGACGGTATTTTTCCAGCACGGCGACTTTTTGGAAAATCCCGGGCGCATCAATCGGCCGGGCACCTGCCGCGGCAATTGGCAATGGATGCTGCCGCCTGATGCAATGAATGAAGACGCGGCGAAACGCATCGAATTATGCTTAAAAGAAAGGGCGAAGTAATGGACAAACAGACTTGGATCAATAATTTAATGGCCACCATGTACTTGGAATCAACGAAATCCGTGGACGAGGCGAGCATGGCGGCGAAGGCCCGGGCCTTGGCCACCTGCATACGCATCGCCTTTCACGACCGGAGGATTCGCACCCATCGTGCCTACGAAAAGGGAAAAATCGCCTGTTACATGAGTCTGGAATACTTGATCGGCAAGAGCTTAAAGACCCATCTTCAAGCGCTGGGCCCGGCGGAAGAGGCCCTGGTGCGTGAATTGGTGCCCGAACTTTACGGCGTGGAGGTGGAAGATCTCTTTCGCTTTGAGCCCGATGCGGGCCTGGGAAACGGCGGCCTCGGTCGTTTGGCCGCCTGCTTTATGGATGCCGCCGCCACAAAAGGCGTGCCCCTTCGCGGCTACGGCCTGCGCTACGAAAAGGGCATGTTCGCGCAAAAAATCGAAGACGGCTTTCAGGTGGAAGTGGGGGACGAGTGGCTGAAAGACGGGGACATGTGGGGCCGCCGCCACGACGACGAAATGGTGCCCGTGCACTTTAAAGATTTTACATTAAAAGCCATTCCCTACGACTACATCGTGCCGGGTTACGAGACGAACAATGTGAATCGCCTGCGCCTGTGGCGGGCCGAGGCCATGAACGACTTCGACTTTCAAAAATTCAACAATTTCGATTACCTGGGCGCCGTGAGCGAGCGCGCCATCGCCGAAAACATCACCCGCGTCCTCTATCCCAACGACGCACGCAGGGAAGGGCAGCTGCTCCGCTTTATGCAGCAATACTTCTTTGCACAGGCCACCCTTCGGGACCTTTTGCGCCAAGGCGATTTAAAATCCATGGCACCGGCGGCTCGATTGAATGCCCTGGCGATTCAACTCAACGACACCCATCCCGTCATCGCCATCCCCGAAGGCATACGGATATTGGTCGACGAGCTGGGCTTTTCCTTCGAAGAAGCTCTTCAAATTGCGGAGCACGTCTTTAATTATACGAACCACACGATTTTACAAGAAGCCATGGAAAAGTGGCCCGTCGCCATCATGGAAGATGTCTGCCCCGACACCTTGGCCGTGATCTATCGCTTGAACGATCACTACGCCCGTCTCATGCGGGAGCGGGGCCTGGACGAATCGGCGGTGCGCAAAATGGCCATTGTGGACAAGGGAACCATTTACATGGCCCACTTGGGCATTCACGTGGCCTCGAAGGTAAACGGCGTGGCCGAGCTTCACACCCGCATATTAAAAGAGCGGGAGCTAAAGAATTTTTCCGATCTTTATCCCGACAAATTTATGAACGTCACCAACGGCGTCACGCCGCGGCGCTTTTTAATGGCGGCGAATCCCCTCTTGTCCGAAGCCATCGACGATTGGATCGGCACGAGCTGGCGGACGGATTTTTCGGAGCTTGCGAAGTTAAAAGATTTGGCGGATGACGAGGCGGTCATCGACCGATTCAAAGCCATTAAGCGTCAAAACAAAGTGCGCCTCGCGGAGCGAATCGAGGAGGCCTTCGGCGTACGGGTCAATCCCGATTCCATTTACGACATTCAAATCAAGCGGATCCACGAGTACAAGCGCCAACTGATGTACGGCTTTTACATTCACCATTTGTACAAGGAAATCAAGGCCGATCCCGAAAGGGCGCGCACGCCGAGAACCTGCATCTTCGGAGGCAAATCCGCACCGGGCTACCACCGGGCCAAGGGCATTATTAAATACATTACGGAACTGGCCCGGGTCATCAACAACGATCCCGACGTGGGCGATCAGCTGAAAGTGGTCTTTATCGAAAACTACGACGTGAGCTGGGCGGAACTTCTGGTTTCCGCCGCCGATGTCAGCGAGCAGATTTCCACCGTGGGCAAGGAAGCAAGCGGCACGGGAAATATGAAATTTATGATGAACGGTACCGTGACCTTAGGCACCATGGACGGGGCCAATATCGAAATTTTTGAAGAGGCCGGCGCGGAAAATAACTACGTCTTCGGCACCTCCGTGGAAGAAATGGAAGCCTCGGGCTACGATCCCGTCGTCCGCTACGGAGAGGACTCCTTGGCGAAAGAAGCCGTGGACAGTTTAACGGACGGGCTTTTAGACGACGGAGGCAGCTTTAAATTCCTCGACCTTAGGGACGCTCTGATGGACAACAAGAGCGGGCCCAATGACGAATACTATATTCTCTACGATTTGAGGGACTACATCGCCACGCAAAATCGCATCGAAGATGATTTTAAGGATGAAAAAAGCTGGTACAGAAAGAGCTTTTGGAACATGGCCTGCGCCTCGAAATTTACCGCGGATCGAAGCATCATGACCTACGCAAACATGATTTGGAATGTGAAAGAGCAGGTGGTTCGATGACCTTTGCGGAAAAAGTAAAAACCCTTCGCACGGAAAAGGGCTGGATTCAGCAAGAGTTGGCCGACGCCTTGGGGGTGAGCGTGCGCACGGTGAAAAATTACGAATCCGGCGACAGCTACCCGAAAAACCGACTCATTTACAAAAAAATGGCCCGCATCTTCGACGTGGATGTGAATGATTTGCTCCACGAAGACGAGGGGTTTTCCATGCCTGAAAAAGATGATGCGGCCTACGACGATTACAAAATCCTGCGCCAGTCTTTAAACGGCATAAAAAAAGCCCTGGCTTCAGAGAAGATCGGGCAGCGGGACAGAGACATTCTGATGAAAAAGATTTGGGATCTCTACTGGAAAAACAAAGACAAGAGCGACGTGTAAGCGCCGCTCTTTTTTTGATGAGCAAGGAAAAACGGGCATAAAAAAACGGAGCCGAAGCTCCGCGTATCTGGTGCATCTTCAGGGACTCGAACCCTGGGCCCACTGATTAAGAGTCAGTTGCTCTACCAACTGAGCTAAAGATGCAAACGTCGATAACAGAGATAATTATATAGCCTCAGAAGAAA
The DNA here is from genome assembly GCF_025566985.1 of Aedoeadaptatus acetigenes. NCBI lineage: Bacteria > Bacillati > Bacillota > Tissierellia > Tissierellales > Peptoniphilaceae > Aedoeadaptatus > Aedoeadaptatus acetigenes. The sequence continues at coordinate 181,397 of NZ_JAOQJD010000001.1, read as the reverse complement.
TTTGTCCAGTGCTTTTTTAAAAGAATTTTACAAAAATCTCCGCCGAGTAAAGCGCAGGCTAAATTTCCCCGTTTGTGGTAAAATATTACCATTAAATAAAGGAGTCGTTTATGTCCATTAAAGAAAGAAAGACGGCAGAGGGCGTCAAAGGATTTGCCCTGTGCTTTATTTTACTATACATGGCTTTCAGCCGCGTTTTTTTAGGCGGCCACCTAGGCTATCAAATGCTCTTCGCCCTTATGGGCTACGAGACCTTCAGGCGCTACATTCGGGAAAAAACATACCCCGGGCCCTTTTTGGTGGAGAAGGTGCGGGCCTATTGGCCGGAACTGTTCGCCATGGTTGCCGTGGTCACGGCGATCTACGCCCTGTTTTTTTATGCAGATATGCCCCTGGTGCGGGGACAGGCCCTGTGGTCCCTGCTGTTCGCCAATAATATTTTCCAAAGCCTCGCCGGGCATCCGTTGAGCATCGAACAGCCCTCGCCCTTCGGACACTTGTGGTTCGTGTCCTTGCTTATGCAATGCTATTTGATTTTTACTCTGGCCATTGCAGGGAAAAAGACGCGGCAGAAAATTATATCCGTGGCCTTTTTCGGCGGCGTCATCAGCTTGATCTCCGCCCTTATGATGGGCATCTTCGGCGGCTTGGATTTGGCCGAAGCCAGAATCTTTTACAGCCCGGAGAGTCGGCTCTTCAGTTTCTTTATCCTGTTTCCCGCCGTCCTCTATGAGCTCATGGGAAAAGGGCGGGGAAAAGTGGCGAATCGGGACATGGCCATGCTCGGGATCATGATCGTCTTCGTCATTTTGTTATTGTTTATGGCGGAAGCCGGACCGGCGTATTTCGGCGGCCTTTTTCTTACCAGTCTGCTCTTAAGTTTCTTTATTTTGTTTTTGTTTCGCGACGGCAACGCTTTCGAAAGCGTCTTTCAATTTCCCCTCTTTACCTTTATCGGGGAGCGGGCCTATTCCATCTACCTGTACAGCATGCCGACCTTTTTCTTTACAAAAGCCTTGGCGGAGCGCCTTCAGCTCGCAGGCGGCCTGTGGATTCCTCTGGCCCTCATCCTATTGCTGATCGTTGCCCAAGGTTCCTACTATGTGTTTCAAGTGAAAGGTCTGAGCAACAAATGGGTATACGCTATGTTGGCGACGCTTTTCGGCGGACTCATGATCATGACCTACGCCACCCAAGGGCCGGAAGTCATGAAGCGCGAGGCGCCGACGAAGCCCGTGGTGAAGACGGTGAAGCCGAAGGAAGACGAGGGGGAACAAAAGAAGGCATCTTTGACGGAGCGTTTCGAGCCTTCCAACGAGCTGGCGGCGGCCATCGAACAGGTGAACGCGCAAAAGCCCTATTACAAATTAACCAACGAGGATTTGGGCAAGCTCCAGAATCAAAAGGGACTGCTCTTAGGCGACGGATCCGCCCAATCGGCGCGGGAAGCCTATTTGCGCCTTATGCCGAATCTGCAGGTCATCGGATCCGAGAATCTAAATCCCTCTTGGTATGTGCGCCGAATAAAGGAATACACCGATGACGGGCCCATTATTCTGCAAATCGGAAACGACGGTGCTCTCACCTTCGATGCCGTGGACGAAATCGTAAAAACTGCCGAAGGACGCCCCCTGTTCTTGTTTAATGTGGTGGCCGATCCTTCCTACGAAGATAAAAACAACGATATTTTGCAGCGCGTCGCCGACAAGTACGCCAATGTGGCCCTCATCGACTGGTATAAAGATGCCAAAAATCAAAGCGATTTTTACGACGATGAAGGGCACATGAAAGATCCGGCGAAGCGCCTCATGTCCCATATGTTGGGCCATTGCCTACTCTACAATATGCCTGAGGCGGTGGTGAAGCCCGACGACGGAGACAAAGCCAAACACGCCAAGACGGAAGAAAATTTGGCGGCAAAAGAAAACGACGACGTCCCCGATGTAGGGGACTCCAATTGATTATCTTAAAGAACTGAAAGGAGATTCGATCACAATGGAAAAAAGCTATTGGGAAAGAAAAGACGATCACGATGCCATTATGGCATTTTCTGAAGACTACAAGGCCTTTTTGGACCGGGCAAAAACCGAGCGCATGGCGGCGAAAGAAATCGTCCGCTTGGCAGAAGAAGCGGGCTATAAAAATTTCTACGACATGGACAGCTTAAAGCGCGGCGACAAAATTTACTTCTTGAATAAAGAAAAGTCCGTAGTGCTCTTCGACCTGGCCGCAGACTTTGAAGAAGGCATGGCCATTGTGGCGAGCCACATCGACTCGCCGCGCCTGGATATTAAAGCGACGCCCCTTTACGAAGAGGAAAATGTGGCGCTCTTAAAGACCCACTACTACGGCGGCATTAAAAAATACCAATGGACGGCGATTCCCTTGGCCATGCACGGCGTGGTCGTGACCAAAGACGGCAAGAAGCACGAAGTGAATATCGGCTCCGACGCTGCCGATCCCGTCTTTACCGTAACGGACCTCTTGCCCCATTTAAGCAAGTCCCAAAATAAAAAGACCTTGGCCGAAGGCATCATCGGCGAAAATTTAAACGTCCTTTTCGGCCACAAGCCCCTGGACGGCTCCGTGGAAGAAGCCGCGAAAGCCCTTTTAAAAGAAAAATACGGCATGGATACCGATGATTTCGAAACGGCGGAGTTGGAAGTGGTGCCCGCCTTTAACGCCAGAGATATAGGCCTGGATCGAAGCATGGTGGCGGCCTATGGGCAAGACGACAAAGTCTGCGCCTACGCATCCCTCAGAGCGCAACTGGACGGAAAGAACCGCACGAAAACCTGCGTCGCCGTCTTTGCCGACAAAGAAGAAATCGGCTCCGTCGGCAACACATCCATGAGCGCGAAATACTTTGAAAACGCCGTGGCAGAAGTGCTCTACAAACTGGGCGTGGATTCCAACATCGCCGTGCGCCGGGCATTGGCCAACAGCATGGTCCTCTCCGCCGACGTCACCGCGGCCTTGGATCCCAACTATCCCGAAGTTATGGACAAGAAAAACGCCGCCCGCTTGGGCGAAGGCGTCTGCATGATGAAATACACCGGCGCCAGAGGCAAAAGCTCCACCAACGACGCCAATGTGGAATTTGTCGCTGCCCTTCGGGATCAGTTTGCCAAGGACAATGTTTTGTGGCAAACGGGCGAAATGGGCAAAGTCGACGAAGGCGGCGGCGGTACCGTGGCCTACATCCTCGCCGAAACCGGCGCAGAAGTGGTGGATCTGGGTACGGCTCTCTTCTCCATGCACGCACCCTTTGAAGTGGCATCCAAGGCGGACATCTACTCCACCTACAAAGCGTACAGCAGTTTTTTGACCATGAAATAAAATTATCCTTTACACACGGCTAACAGATATGTTATACTATCGAAGTATCAGTTGGCCGAAGTGATGGAATTGGCAGACGTACTGGACTCAAAATCCAGCGGTGGCGACACCGTGCGGGTTCAAGTCCCGCCTTCGGCACCATACAATTTAGTGTTTTTACACAACGTTATAAAACGTGTAAAAATGCACATTTTAAAAGCACGTAGGGCTCTTCGCCTTACGTGCTTTTACTTTTTCCGGATCGATCCTTCGCGTCTGAAGACGATGCTGTAATCGAGAACGGAAACGATTGTGCGTCGTAGGTATATCATTTGCCTCTATCCTGTCGCAATAGGGTAGGGGGTTTTTCGTCCTTTATCTTCATTGGAGCATAACTTACTCTGTACTTAAAATAATTTGCGGCGAATAATAGGTGATGTTTCTTTTTTCATCTGACTTCGTGAGAATGCCAAGTTCTGTGAATTTATCTAATAAATTATAGACTGTGGATAAGGAACCGACATTCAGCTCATCCTTTAATTGGCCGGATTTAAATACCGGATGCTTGAAGATAAAGTCAAGCACATTAATGGCATGCTTGGAGTTAACTTTGGAAGTACACAAAACCTTCATTTCGTCATATAAAGATAAAAGGCGATTTGCTTTTATTGTATTTCTCGATGCCTGTTTTATGATTCCATCTAAATAATAATCAATCCAGTCCAACCAATTATTGTGTGAGGAAATATCTGACAACCTCTCAATATAACGGTTTCTGTCTGCTTCAAAATATTCACTCATATAAAAAGTCGGATAAGGAAGGTATTCTTTGTAATATAAGAACAGGGGAATTAACAATCTTCCGATTCGTCCGTTTCCATCCTCAAATGGATGTATCATTTCGAACTGGGCATGTATTATTGCTGACTGAATTAAAATTTTCTTTTCATCGAAATGAATATAATTTTCAAGATTAGCCATGTACTCTTCGGTATGTGACGGTGGGACCGGTGTATATGAAATTTCCGTTGAGCTACCTATATAATTTTGTGCTCGTTTAAAGTTACCGGGATTTTTCGTGTTGCCTCTCACGTTATTTAAGAGGATTTTGTGCATGTTTTTAATGATTCGATTGGAGAGCGGCAGCTTACCGGGATCATCATTATTTATCGTTCCCATCGTGTCTAAGGCATCGTACAAAGCCGTTCTATAGTTCGCAATTTCTGTCATTTCATCTTTTTCTATCGGGGTATCATTGCCTGCTTCGAAGTTTAAGAAGTCTTCCAGTGTTGCGTGCGTTCCTTCCAGTTTGGAGGACAAAACGGACTCTTGGATCAATAGAGGAGAAATGAGCAGCATTGGATTTGGCGTGTTATACAGAAAACCCTTATAGATGCCCATCGCGTTTGAAGCTTCTATCATTTTGTCAATAATATCCGGTTTTAGAATGAAATCATTAAGATCGTCCAAGGGAAGTTTATTAGGCAGGAATGGCTCCGGAGTTTTTTTGGTCAATGTTTGGTCTCCTCTCGATCATCTTGAAACAGTTATTCCAATAAATCGAAATAAATTGGAATAAGCAAACAGTATTCCAATAAATCGAAATAAATTGGAATAAGCGAACAGCATTCCATTAAGTTGGAATGAATTGGAACAAAACAAATTGATAATTTTATGTGGCCTGAATACCGCCTACTTATGTATTCCAAATTTTCTTTTTTCAAATTCTTCTTCGGTGATGACTCCTTAATCAAGTAAATTCTTTTCCACTGAATCTGTTCGACGGCTACGATTTTTGTGAGCTTATCGGCACTAAGTATGTACACTCGCTATGTCAGCGGGATTGATTATTGTGGCAAGTTGTCGATGGCGTATTGCGCTTCTTCAGAAGTAAATTGTTCGCCTGCTTCAGATACTAGTTGATCGTAGATGGCCTGATTAGACATAGACATGGTTTCACGGTAATTTTTAGCCGATTCCAAAGCGTTCTTATTCCAATCGATTCCTTCTAAATGATCAACGGCATATTGGGCTGCCTCTTCGGGAAACTGATCGCCATACTCGGAAATGAGTTGTTCATAGATTCCTTTTTTGGACATGTGCATCAATTTTGCATAATTTTCAGCAGATTTGAGGGCCGCTTTGTATTCAGCAGGCACGTTGGATTCCGCTTCTTTCTCTTCTGTTTGAATCTCAGCTTGTTGATTTGTGTTCTGTTCGTTTTGAACTGCATCATTGGATGCATCTGATCCGCATCCGACAAGCAAAAGTAGAGCACAGATGGCGATTGCTAATTTCTTCATGGTTTCCTCCTTATGTAGTGATTAGGCGGACTGCGTACATCTATCTAAAAGCGCGTGGGCGCTGTCGTCGTTTACTTTACCCGGCGAAGGACGCGGGTTTTCTTTCAAGTAGGATGCGGAAAGGGGAGTCGTCCAAAGATTTGCCAAACTCATATTTTCGATTGAGGTGAATTACTTTTTAGGTTTCAATTTCAGCTAAGCTTATCGATCGCCTTATTGGCTATATTTTAGCATTGGCATGGCATAAATTCAAAAAGCAGGGCCCGAAAAAGAAATGCGTAACAAGCATCCGGAAAATGGTTATAAAGGCTTTTCCGCGGCTTCTCGTGTATAATAAAGGCAAGGAGGACCCATGAATAAAGATACGATTTTGATAATAGATGGAAGCAGTTTGTTTTTTCGGGCTTTTTACGCCTTGCCTTTGTTAAAGACGAAGCGGGGTCTGTACACCAATGCGGTCTACGGCTTCGTGTCCATGATGGAAAATGCCGTGGACCGCATCGATCCCGGCTATTTGCTTGTGTGTTTTGATCAAAAGGGGCGCACCTTCCGCCACGATCTTTACGCGGAGTACAAGGGCACGCGGCAGAAGACGCCTTCGGAATTAGACGAGCAGTGGCCTTATCTCATGAAAATTTTAAAGACCATGGGCATAAAAACCGTGGACTCCCCGGAATACGAAGCCGACGACTTGGCGGGCACCGTGGCGAAAATGGGCCGCGCCGCCGGGAAAAAAGTTTATTTGCTCACCGGCGATCGGGATTATTTTCAATTAATCGAAGAGGGCATCGACGTCCTTATGACGAAAAAAGGCATTACGAATCTGGAAGTCTACGATGTGGCCCGCATCAAAGAAGAATACGGCATGTCGCCGGATCAGCTCATCGACCTGAAGGGGCTTATGGGGGATTCCAGCGACAATATTCCCGGCGTGCCGGGGATCGGCGAAAAGACGGGCATAAAGTTGATCCATGAATACGGGTCCATTGAAGGGGTTTACGAGAATCTCGATGCCGTTAGCGGGAAGAAGCGAAAGGAAAATCTCGAGAATTTTAAGCAACAGGCTTTCTTAAGCAAAAAGCTCGGCACGATTATTACGACGATTCCCCTGGATTTCGACATCGACGCCCTCGAGCGCAAGCCCTACGATCTCGACGCCCTGCGGGCTCTTTACAGTGAGTACGAATTCTTTACCCTTATGCGGCGTCTTCCCGGTGAAGAGGAGGCGGAAGAGGCCGAAGTAAAGGATTTGCCCCTCGCGTCCATGAACGAGGCCGTCAAGGGCCTGGAAGGGGCCGAGAAGGTCATGATCCACCTGATGGCGGAGGGTCGCCCTTATTTCGACGGCAAGGTGGATTATTTGCTTCTTTCCGCCGCGGACAAGGGCTACATCGTCAAGTCGCCTGATAGGGCGGAATTTTTGCGCTTAAAAGGCATTTTGGAAGACACATCCGTGGCCATTGTGGGAAGCGATTTAAAAGAGCTCTTTTTATTCGCATTCCACTACGGCATCGAGCCTGCAAATGTCGTCTTCGATGCCTCCGTGGCCGAGTATTTGCTGGATCCCACGAAATCCAATTACGAAGCGTCCCACTTAATCGGTCTCTACGAAAACCAAACCATTGCGGCGCCGGAAGAGTTTTTAGGGAAGGGCAAGAGCAAAAAAACCCTTCTCGAAGCGGAAGATGACGTCGTCGGTTACCTATCGCGACTGCACAAATTCCTGCCCAAGGTTATGGCGGCGCAGGAAGAGAAGCTGAAGGATTTGGATATGTGGGAACTGTTTTCCGCCATCGAAATGCCTTTGGTGGAAACTTTGGCTTCCATGGAACACGAGGGGATTATCGTCGACGAAAAGGTACTGGATGAAATCGGCGACGCCCTGGCCGAAGAAATCCAAGGCCTGGAGGCCTCCATTTACGAGGACGCGGGCAGGGAATTCAATATCAACAGCACGAAGCAGTTGGCGGAAGTGCTCTTTGAAGATTTGAAATTGACGCCCATAAAAAAGACGAAGACCGGTTTCAGCACCAGTCAAGACGTGTTGGAGAAAATTCGCAAGGAACACCCCATCGTCGAGGACATTTTAAAGTATCGCCAGTTGGCGAAAATTCAATCCACCTACGTGGAGGGACTCAAGGCGGAAATCGCCCCGGACGGAAAGATTCACTCCCAATTTCAACAGACCATTACGGCCACGGGGAGGATCTCATCCACCAACCCCAATCTTCAAAATATCCCCATTAAAACCGACGTGGGCCGAAGCATTCGAAAGGCCTTTTTGCCGCGGGAAGGGGCGGAATTTATCGACGCGGACTATTCCCAAATCGAGCTTCGGATTTTGGCGCACATTTCCGGGGATGCGGTCATGCAAAAAGCTTTTAAGGACGGCGCCGACATTCACACCACCACGGCATCCCAAGTCTTTCACGTGGATCCTGAGGATGTGACGAGCCTTATGCGCTCCAGGGCCAAGGCCGTGAACTTCGGCATCGTCTACGGCATCAGCGATTACGGCTTATCTCAAGACCTGGATATTCTGAGAAAAGAAGCCAAGGAATACATCGACAATTACCTGAATAAATTCAGCGGCGTCCACCAATTTATGGAAGACATCGTGGAAACGGGGAAGGCCCAAGGCTATGTGGAAACCCTGTTCCATCGCCGACGCTACATTCCCGAGCTGGCGGCGAAAAATTTCAGTGTCCGCTCCTTCGGCGAGCGGGTGGCGCTGAACATGCCCATTCAGGGGACGGCGGCGGACATGATGAAAAAAGCCATGGTGGCCGTTTACAGAAAATTAAAAGACGAGGGCCTTCGGGCGAAGCTCCTGCTACAAGTCCACGACGAATTGATTATCGAGGCGGACAAAGAAGACGGGGAGCGGGTAAAAAAATTGTTGGTTGAAACCATGGAATCGGCCTTGCCACTGGCGATTCCCGTAAAAGTAGAAGTGGAAACGGGGGAAAATTGGTATGAAACAAAATAAAATCGGCATTACGGGCTCCATTGCCTCGGGAAAAAGCGTCTTGACCGCCTACTTGTTGGGCTTGGGCTTTCCGGTCATCGACGCCGATGCCATTGCCAGGGATCTGGTCCATCCGGGATCGGAAACATTGAAGGAAATCGCCGATATCTTCGGAGAAGACATGATCCTATCGGACGGCAACCTGGACCGGGACAAATTGGGCAAACGCGTGTTTTCAGACGAAGACGCCCGCAACCGACTGAACGACATCATGCATCCGGCCATCGTTCGCGCCATGCTCGATTTGTCGGAGAATTTCCACGGCCTCGTTTTCTACGACGTACCGCTGCTCTTTGAGCAGATCGACGACATAAAAGAAAGCGGCCTGGAATTCGACGCCATTTGGCTCGTGGACGCCGACGAGGACGTGCAGCTCGCCCGCCTCATGGCGCGGGATGGGATCGACGAAGCCTATGCCAAGGAAAAAATCGCCTCGCAAATGCCCTTGGAGGAAAAGAAAAAGTTGGCCACCGTGGTCTTCGACAATTCCGGCGATTTAATGAATCTCTACAATCAAGTGGACGACGCATTGGAGGCTCTGCCCGGTGAAAACATGTAAGGGGATCATCCTCGCCCTGTGCCTTATGCTCTTAACCGCCTGCGGCATGGGAGGATCCAAAACCGTGGTGGAAGAAAAGGGAACCGACGACGGCGCCGGAGGGGGCGGCACCCTAACCGTGCCCCTCACGAACTTCGACACCTTAAATCCGCTTTTGACGCAAAACCGTTCGTATTTCCACTTGAGTCATCTGCTTTTCGATCGGCTTTTCGAGTACGAAGGCAGCGGCCGCCTGGTGCCTTCTTTGGCGGAACACGTGGAGACCTCCGACGAGGGACGGCGCGTTTCCGTCACCTTGAGAAAAGGCATTTACTGGCAAGACGGCACGCCCATTACGACCAAAGACGTGGCCGCGACGTTTCTTGCGGTGAAACATGCGCCGGCAGACTCGCCTTATAGCAGGCTCTTTCACCGTACGCCGGGGATCGGCGCCGGCACCGACTTGGATACGGTGGCGAAGGCCGTAATCTTCGACGATCGAAACATCGATTTTGAATTCAATCAAAGCTACGGCAATTACCCGGAACTTTTGAGCTTTCCCATATTGCCCGCCCACATTTACTCGGAAGAGGCCATGCTCGATGCCGAAAATTTCGCCGTGGTGGGCTCCGGGCCTTTTCTCCTGAAAAAATGGGAAAAGAACAAAAAGATTTATCTGGAGAAAAATCCAAACTACCACGGAAATCTGCCCTACATCGACGGCATCGTGGGCTTGATTTTGTCGGACAATAAAGCCATTCAACAGGCCTACGACGCGGGACAGATTGATCTTTTTGTCGTGGACGACTACACATGGGATCGCTACAAAAGCGACGAGAAGAGCGCCGTGGAGCCCTACGAAACCCAGCGGGTGGAAGTGCTGAGCATGAACACGCAGGATCCCCTATTAAGTGATCCGGATCTGCGCCGGGCCCTGGACCTTGCCATCAACAAAGAGCGCATCATCGATAGCCTGTATCTGTCTCAAGGCACTATGGCAAACTTTTTTGTGAATCCGAAGCTATCCGCCGGCACCTTTGCCAAAGAAGAGTCCTATTTAAGCGTGGACGGCGCCATGGATATGCTGGATAGGGCCGGCTACAAGGATGTGGACGGCGACGGTTTCCGCGAAGGGAAAAACGGGGAAGCATTAAATCTCACCATCCTCACAAACGGGGTCAACCATCGCCTGAAAACCGAGGCCCAACTGGTGTCGGAAGATTTGAAAAAAATCGGTATCCGCTCCCGTGTGAAAGACGCCGCCGACACAGCGAGCGAAGAGGGACAAAAGAAGACCGAGCCTGAGGCCGATCTATTTGCCCGCGCCCTTCAAAGCGGCAATTATCAGCTGGCCGTCGTGGGCATGGATTTTTCCGCCGTGGTCAATCTCTCCTCGGTGCTTTCATCCGGTGGTATCGGCGGCATGAATATCAGCAGATATAGCAATCCCGCCATGGACGAGGCCCTGCAGAAATTGGCCCATGCCCAAGAGGAAGGAGAGCGGAAAGAAGCCACCGACGCCGCGTACAAAATCTTTCGCAACGACGTGCCCTACATTCCCCTGGTATTTAAGCAAAATGTCCTGGTCACCGGGCCGCGAGTAAAAGGGCGCATGCGTCCCAACGCCTTCAATGTCTTTAACGGCATCGACGATGTGACATTGGCGGGAAAAGATAGGGCGAAAACCGCGGAAAAGTAAAGTAGGAAAAGTAAATTACCCCGCCCGAGGCGTCGGGCGAGGCCCTTTTCCCGCAAATGGAAAAGACCTGCGAAAATTCGTAAAAAGTGATTTACAAAGCAAAAAGCCTGTGTTATAATTTATTCCTGTGATGAGCGGAGATGCTGGAATCGGCAGACAGGCATGTTTGAGGGGCATGTGTGAGTCATCACGTGAGGGTTCAAGTCCCTTTCTCCGCACCATGCAATGAAAGACCGTCGGTGGTTCGCCATCGGCGGTTTTTTTATTTTATGAAATTCTTAACTGCCCGTTTACATTTCGAAAAAGCCGTGTTATAATATCTTATCGTGAGCGGGAATGCTGGAATTGGCAGACAGGCATGATTCAGGATCATGTGTGTGTATGCACGTGGGGGTTCAAGTCCCTTTTCCCGCACCATTTTAAAGCCGTACGTTTATCGTGCGGCTTTTTGCGTATAATAAATAAATGAAAGAGGTGGTGTCATGAAAGAAGTTTTTCGGCGCATGGAAGCCCTTGCCGACGAAGGAAGTATTCACTACATAGAAAAAAACCGATCGGCGGTGGCGGTGGCTGCGGCGAAGATCGCCCAAAAGCCCGTGGTGCTGGCGGCCTTCGATCCCACGAAAAAAGGCGGTGCTCTTGGCTATTTCGAAGGCGCATCCCTTGTTCGGGCCGTTAAGCTGGCCGGGGAAGGGCAGGCACCACTCGTATTGTTGTGTCAATCTGCCGGAGCCGACATGGTTAGCGGCCAGCTGTCTCTTTCCGGCGCCGGATCGGTTTTTCGCGTCCTGAAAGCATTGGATACGCCGCGGGTGTATCTTTCTTACGGTCCCTGCATCGGCGCGGCGGCTTACATGGCCGGCCTTTGCGATGTGGTTCTCGCCCTTGAGGATGCATCGGCCTTCTGCCTCACGGGCCCGAAAATCGTGGCGCGAGCCATTTACGAAGAGACGAGCCTCGCGGCCATGGGCGGCGCGAAAGTCGTGGCCGAACGGGGCGGCGTTCATCTCCTGTCCGAAACGGAAGAAGCCATGATCGCCCATTGCCGCACCCTTATGGCTTTTTTAAGACAGAAGCAGGTGGCGGCCCTCCCGCCGCGTAAGGCGCGGGCTGAGGGGGAAACGGAGGATGTGATTCGCGCCGTTGTCGACGAAGATAGCGCCATTTATTTGTGGCCCCGGTGGGCGCAAAATGCCACGGCCCTCCTCGCGCGCATCGACGGCATGCGGGTAGGGGTATTTGCCAACAATCCCGAGGTGGCGGCGGGGGTACTGGACAAAGAGGCGGCGCTAAAGGCCGCGGCCTTCTATAAACTGTGCCGGCGCCTGCAATTGCCGGTGATCAGCTTGGCGGATACGCCGGGCTTTTTGCCCGGAGGTGCTTCGGAAGGAGAGGGCGTTATGGGAGCGGGTGCCGCAATGATGGAAGCTTACCTGGATCACGACGCAAAAAAAATCACCGTGGCCGTGGGAAATGTCCTCGGCGGCGCTTACATGGCCATGGGCTGCAGGGAAATGGGCGCCGACGCCTACTTCGCCTTGGAGCGGGCAAAAATCGGTGTCATGGGCGCGGAACTTGCGGCGGATATTTTGCATCTTGAAAAAGAAAATCTGGCAAGCTACCGAGCCATGCATCTTTCCGCCGAGGCGGCGAAAAAGAGCGGCCTGGTCGGCGAAATCCTGTCCGTCGAATCGTTGAGAAGGAAACTATCGGAGGTGCTGCGATGATTTTGCGGTCCCCGCTGCCGGGAAAAATTCTCAGGCTCTGCTTTAAGTCCGGGGAAGAAGTGAAAAAAGGCGACGTGCTTTGCATTCTCGAAAGCATGAAAATGCAAATTTCCATTTCCGCACCGACGGGGGGTGTGCTGCAGTGGAAAGTCGACGAAGGGGCGGTCGTGATGAGAGAGGAAATCATTACCGCCGTGAATCCGCGATAAAATTTCCCTTTTAAAAAAATTTATTTTGTATGAAAAATTCGACGATCCTCGGTATTGCCCCGTTACAGGGATTGCGAGCCGTATTTTATACGTTCGTTTTAGACAAATACTAGATTTTTTATAACGATTTTGATAAGATAGGGAAAGATGAAAGCTGAAGAGCCGAACGACGGGAAACCAAAACGGTCGCTCGTTGTAGTTGCAGGCAAAACGCTTGCCCGGCGATTCATTTCTTAGAATGCAAGGGGTGAAAGAATGGCAAAGACGAATCTCACTTTTTCTGTGGGCGGCGTTCACTTTGATGAACACAAAGAGCTGACAGAAGGAGTCGCTATTGAAGTTCTGCCTTCACCGAAGTTGGTTCGAATTCCTATGAGCCAACACATCGGTGCTCCGTGTAAACCTACGGTTGCCGTAGGCGATCACGTACTGAGAGGGCAAATTGTCGGTAATTCCGACGCGTTTATTTCCGCGGCCGTACATAGCAGTGTATCGGGCGAAGTTATAGCCATTGAAAAAGGCTATGCCGCTAACGGTATGTACACAGATATGGTCGTCATCGAAAACGACGGCAAGGACGATTTGGATCCTTCCGTCAAACCGGTAGAAAATTACAAAGACATGAGTATCGACGAAATTGTATCCTTGGTTAAAAACGCAGGGATCGTCGGTATGGGTGGCGCCGGCTTCCCGCTTCACGCAAAACTGAAGAGCGATGATCCGGTACTCGACATCGTTATTTTGAACGGCGCTGAATGTGAACCGTTCCTGACTTGTGACCACCGTCTCATGTTGGAACAAGCCGATGAATTATTCGCATCGTTAAAACTGTTCCAAGACCTTTATCAAACCGATGAAGCGTACTTAGCAATCGAACAAAACAAACCGGACGCCATTGAAAAGGCCAACGAAATGGTTAAAACCGAATACCCGACCTTAAAGGTCGCCACGATGCAGACCAAGTACCCGCAAGGGGACTCCAAGCGTCAATCGGAAGCCATCTGCGGCCGTATCGTTCCGCAAAACGGCGTAACCAACGACGTCGGCGTCTTCCTGACCAATGTTCAAACGTCGAAAGCCTACTACGATTTAATCGCCAAGGGCATGCCCTCCATCGAGCGGATCCTTACCGTATCCGGTTCCGGCATCGAAAATCCGAAGAACCTCTTGGTTCGCATCGGTACGCCGGTACAAGATATTCTGGATTACTGCGGCGTGAAAGATAATGTCGTCGAATACATCTGCGGCGGCCCCATGACAGGGAAGTCCATTTTCGACTTTAATTCGCCCGTCACCAAGACGACCTCCGGTATTTTGGCCTTCACCGATGTAGAAATCGATGATATGGAAGAAGGTCCCTGCATCCAATGCGGACGCTGCGTGGATCACTGCCCGGCCAATATTAACCCGACGCGTATTAACGCATCAATTTTGAGAAATCGAATTGACAAATGTCAGGAATACCATGCGGATCAATGCATGGAATGCGGCATTTGCTCGTTTGTATGTCCCGCAAAGCGCTATTTAAGCGAATCGACAAAACTCGCCAAACGCGAAGTGCGCGCCAATGCTCGTAAATAATAGGAGGTAGTCATGGAAAACAATGTAAAAACCAAATCTCCTAGTTTACAAGGAGACGGACGCTTCGTACAATTAGCGCCCCATATTCGTTCCAACGACACGGTCACCAAGATCATGCGCGACGTGCTCATCGCCTTGGCACCGGCCGTCGTGGGAAGTGTGTACTTCTTCGGAATGCAAGCACTTATAATTTATCTGATCAGCGTGATCTGCTGCGTGGGCAGTGAATTCCTGTTCCAAAAGATCACAAAGAAAGAATCTCAAATCGGCGACTTGTCCGCCATCGTAACCGGCGTTCTGCTCGCCATGAATATGCCCGCAGGCGTACCCTGGTACGTTCCCGCAATTTCCTCGATTTTTGCCATCGTCATCGTCAAAGAAGCCTTTGGCGGCATCGGCGGCAACTTCGTCAACCCGGCATTGGCCGGTCGTGCCATGGCAATGTTGTCCTGGCCCGCATTAATGGCAACCTACACGGCACCTGCCATGGCTAAAGTGGCTGAAACCGCCGATGCCGCATCGGCAGCGACGCCCCTTACCATCATCAAGGCCGGTCAACAACTGGATGCCCTTCCTCCGTTAAAGGATATGTTCCTCGGTAACATCGGCGGGGTAATCGGTGAAACATCCGCCCTTCTCTTATTAATCGGTGCCTGCTACTTATTGGTTCGCAAAGTCATCGACTGGAAGATCCCCGTGATCTACATCGCAACGACGGCCGTATTCCTTTTGATCTTCGGCGTCGGCACGGAACTGCTTCCCTACGAACTTCTCGGCGGCGGCTTGTTCCTCGGTGCATTCTTTATGGCGACGGACTACAGTTCCACACCCCAAGGGGATAAGGGCAAAATCATTTTTGCCATCGGCTGTGGTCTCTTAACGGCCGTCATTCGTATGAAGGGCAATATGGCCGAAGGTGTATCCTACTCCATCCTTCTTATGAACGTAGCAAGCCCCTTGATCGAACGTTTGACAAAAACGGAAGCTTATGGGGAGGCGAAGTAAATGAAGAATTATTTAAAGACGGGTCTTGTCCTCTTGGTTATTTCCGCAGTAGCGGCAGGACTTTTGGCTGTAGTAAACAGCTTTACCTCTGAAGTTATCGCACAAGCTGAATTCGAAAAATCCGTTCAGGCGTACCAAGATATTTACGGCGACAAAGCCGACAAATTCGAACCTTTGGACGAAGCGAAGAAAGCAGCCCTCGTTGAAAAATACAAAGAGATTCAAGATGTATTCGTAGCGAAAAAAGGCGACGAAATCGTCGGCTACGGCATTAACCACACGGGCAACGGTTATGGCGGCTCCATGACCAACGCTATCGGTCTTTTGAACGACGGAACCATTGCCGGTTTCAGAAACATTCAAAACGCCGAAACGCCCGGCATCGGTACGCAAATTACCGAAGCTCCCTACTTCGAACAATTTGTAGGCAAGTCCTTTAAAAACGGCGAAGTAAAAGGGAATAAAGATCCGCAAGCCGAAGATGAAATTCCGATGATCAGCGGAGCGACTATTTCATCTACCGCCGTACTCAAGGGAATTAATTCCATTCTTCCCGCTTACGAAGAAATTAGCGCAAAGTAGGGGGTAGTCATGAATTTAGGAAAAGTTTTTTCGAACAGTATCTTTAAAAACAATCCGATCTTTATGCAAATGATCGGTTTGTGTTCGGTATTGGCAATCAGTACCGCCGTCTCCTCGGCCATCGCCATGGGGATTGCAGTAACCTTCGTACTGATCTGCTCCAACGCCGTCGTCAGTCTCTTAAGAAACGTCATCCCGAACAACGTTCGGATTCCCGCGTTTATCGTCGTCATCGCAGCCTTCGTAACCTTAGTCGAAATGGTACTGCACGCATACAGCCCTGCGATCTACAATGCATTGGGTATCTTCTTGCCCTTGATCGTCGTTAACTGCTGTATCTTAGGTGAAGCGGAAGGTTTTGCTTATCAAAACAAAGTCGTTCCGTCCATCGTCGATGGTTTAGGGACAGGTATCGGCTATACTATGGCGATGTTGGCTATGGCCGTCGTAAGAGAACTCTTCGGTCACGGCACGCTGTTGGATATGCAAATCTTCCCCGAATCCTATCCCGGTATCGGAATCTTCACTTCCCCCGCCGGTGCATTTATTCTCTTAGGTCTGTGGATTGCCCTCTACCGCGGCATCATGGCTAAAAGAGCGTAGGGAGGTAGACTATGTCAACGATTTTAACGATTCTTATATCGACCATTTTAGTTAACAACTATATTTTCGCGAAGTTCCTCGGGATCTGCCCCTTCTTGGGCGTTTCCTCCAAAACTGAAACTGCCAAGGGCATGGGCGTCGCCGTTACTTTCGTCGTCGTCATCGCATCGGCCGTAACCTGGTTACTCCAACGCTTCGTCTTAGACGCATTCGGCTTGGAATACTTACAAACCATCGTGTTCATTCTCGTTATCGCCTCCTTAGTACAATTTGTCGAAATGTTTATTAAAAAATCATCTCCCTCTTTGTACTCGGCTATGGGCGTGTTCTTACCCTTGATTACCACCAACTGTATGGTACTGGGTGTTACCGTATTGAACATTCAAAGTGAATTCAATCTTTTCGAAGCCATCATTAACGGTTTGGGTGCATCCATCGGTTTCACCCTTGCACTGCTCTTATTAAGTGCCCTTCGTGAACGCATGGAAATCATGCCGATTCCGAAACCGTTACAAGGTGTCCCGATTGCGCTGATCAGTGCCGGTTTAATGGCCATCGCCTTTATGGGATTCCAAGGATTAGTATAGGGGGCGATTCACGTGAATGCACAAAACGTTATTTATGCAGTCATTATTTTAGGCTTGATGGGGCTTATCCTCGGCGCTGTGTTGGCATTTGCCGACAAGGTCTTTGCCGTGGACATGGATCCCCGCGTGGTTAATGTATTGGACGCACTGCCCGGCGCAAACTGCGGGGCCTGCGGTTTCCCCGGTTGTGCCGGGATGGCCGATGCCATCGTAGCCGGCGACGCACCGGTTAACGGATGCGCCATCGGCGGACAAGAAGTTGCTGAAAAAGTAGCTGAGATCATGGGCCAAGCGGCCGGCGACGTTGAAAAAGAAGTTGCCGTCGTTCGCTGCCAAGGGGACTGCGACAAGTCCAAAAACAAATACGAATACAACGGCTTGGTTGACTGCCGCTTGATCGGCGACTACGCGCGCGGATCCAAGGGCTGTGCTTCCGGCTGCTTGGGCGGCGGCACCTGCGTGAGCGTCTGTGAATTCGACGCCATCCACGTCAACAACGGCATCGCTTCCGTCGACAAGGAAAAATGTGTTGCTTGTAAGAAATGTATCGAGATTTGCCCGAAAAACATTATCGGTCTCATGCCCTACAAACAACAAACCGAAGTTAAATGCTCGACCCACGATCCGGGCAAGATTGTACGCACCAATTGCTCCATCGGATGTATCGCCTGCGGTCTCTGCGAAAAGAATTGTCCGAAAGACGCCATCCACGTCGAAGACAATTTGGCAAGCATCGACTACTCGAAGTGCATTAACTGCGGTATCTGCGCATCCAAGTGCCCCACCGGCGCGATCTTCGTAGAATATCCCGAACGCGTCGAAAAGATGAAAGAAAAAGAAAAACAAAAGAAGCTTCAAGCAGCGGAAGAAAAGAAAGCCGCAGCAAAGCCTGCTGAAAAAGAAAAAGTCGTCGCCGCAGACGACAACAGCAAAGTGCAATAAGCTTTTAAGACAGTAGTGTCGGCGAATTTCGTCGGCACTATTTTTATGGAATCGAAAGCATCCGCCGTAAACGCTCTGTGAAATCGGATTCGGTAATTGGCTCGATAAGGATAAAAGAAGTGTAGGGCAAACAGGGCGATGTGCGAAAACGAATCAAGGAATCGGGCGAGAAGGGGATTTACGTGATGTTAAATAGATTTAATCGTAAATCATTTCTTCAGCAGAAAACAACCATGAAGCCTCGGAAAAATGAATCCGAGGCTTTTGCTTTTTCCCCCACCGTGCTTCTTTTTCGGCCGCTTATCTATGATATAATTAACTGTTGAAAAAGGGGGAGCCATGAATAAAACCGATGTGATTATAGCCTTTGTCATCCTCGTCGTCGCCTTGGGCCTCGGGGCGACACAGTTGATTCCGAAAAAAGAACCGGCCCACGCTTACGTGAGCGTGCAAATCGACGGCAAAGAAGTGAAAAAAATTCCCATGGACGACGCCCATAGGGGAAAGACCTACACCTTCCACGCCCACGGCGGCACGAATCAATTAATCATCGACGAAAAAGGGGCAAGGATGACGGAATCCGATTGCCCCGACGGCATTTGTCTGAAGATGGCGCCCATTAAGCGGCAGGGAGAAATGATCGTTTGTCTTCCCCACCGGATCATCGCGGAAATCAAAAGCGACGAGACGCCCACCATGGATCTATTGTTGAGGTAAGCATGGATATTCGCAAACAAGTATTTTTAGGATTAATGGTCGCCATGGCCGTGGCCATCGGCTTTATCGAAACTATGATTCCCTTGCCCGTGCCTCTACCCGGGGCGCGCCTGGGTCTTTCCAATGTGGTGATTCTAACCACCATCGTGGTCTTCGGACCGAAAGAGGGTTTCGTCGTGGCGATATTGAAAAGCGTGCTTTTGATGCTGGTCACCGGCAATGTGACAAGCTTTTTTTACAGCGGCACCGGCGCCCTTCTCTCTTCCGTGGCCATGATCGTTTCTTTAAAAACAATTAAGAGCGCCTCACTCATCGGCATCAGTTTTATCGGATCCTTCTTTCACAATATCGGCCAGATCGCCACGGCCATCGTCATGGTCCATAATATGGGCCTGTTGGCCTACTTGCCTCTCTTGCTTTTATTGGGCCTGTTTACGGGCTATTTCGTCGGCCTCGCGGCAAGCTATGCGAGCCGCCACTTAGAAAAGATCGGAGTGCGTTTATGAGTCTTGTCTTGGCGTCCTCGTCTCCCCGCAGAAAAAAGTTGTTGGAAGATGGGGGATTTACCTTTGAAATTGAAAAACCGAGCTACGACGAAAGGCATTTGCGCCTGTCGCCTGCGGAGATCTACACCATGCAGCTGGCCCTGCAAAAGGCCATGAGCGTGAAAGAAAAACGGCCGGAGGATGTCATCGTCGCCGTGGATACGGTGGTGGTGTTGGGCGATAAGATCCTAGGAAAGCCGAAGGACCGCGCCGAGGCCGAGGAAATGCTCCGGGCCATGAAGGGGCGGACGCACCGGGTGATCAGCGCCTACGCCGTTTTAGGCGATGAGAAGTACGTGGACTACGATCAGTCTTTTGTGTGCTTCGAAGATTTCACCGAGGCGCAGATGAAAGCGTATTTGGATAAAAACACCTACATGGACAAGGCCGGAGCCTATGGCGTGCAGGAAATCGACGAATTTCAAATTACGGTGGAGGGCGCCATGGATACGGTCATCGGCATGCATGTGGCGTCCATCGAAGCGCAATTAAAGGGAATGAAAGGAGCGGACCGTGAGCGATAACGGGGAAAAGAAAAAACTTTTGGACTACGATCACGCCACTTTGCCGGAAGAAAAGCTCATGACTTACGGCGCCGAGGCCCTCTCCGACAGCGAATTGTTGGCGCTTTTTCTGCGCACCGGCACCACCGGCAGAACGGCCATCGAGGTGGCGCAGGATATTATCGACAGTTTGGAGCGAAAGTCCCCGTCGCGGCAAGGGCTGAGCTCTCTTTTCACCGGTACTTACGACGATTTTCTCTCCATAAAAGGCGTCGGCAAGAGCAAGGCCGCCCGCCTCGTGGGTATGGTGGAAATGGCGCGCAGGATGCGTCGGCCCATGGGCCGTTCCGTGCCGCTTAACACGCCGAAAGCCATTGCGGATTTCGTCATGCCGGATTTAATGGGCCTTCAGCACGAAGAATTTCGCGTCATCGGCCTCAATGTAAAGAAAGAGCTGCAGTTTGTGGAGTGCATTTCCAGAGGCACCTTGGACTGCACCGTGGTGCACCCACGCGACGTCTTTCAAGGGGCCATCGGGAAGAAATGCCATTCCATCGCCTTGGTACATAATCATCCGGCGGGAAATCCCCGGCCTTCCTCGGAAGACAGGAGCCTCACCGAGCGCTTGAAGCGGGCGGGAGAGCTTTTAGGCATTCCCGTGGTGGATCACATTATCGTCGGCGATCACAGTTTTTACAGTTTTTTAGAAGATGGAGCGTTGTAGGCCATGAAGCCTTTAAAAGAATTAAAGAAAAATTGGATAAAGCGAGGGGTACTCGTCCTTTTGTTTTTGTTTTTCGGCTTCACCTCCTTCGGCGCCGATGCCCTGCGGGCCGTGGAATTTGCCGTGGCCACCGCCGCAAGCCCCGTCACCGATACTTTGGGCACGGGCCTGAATTACGTGGGGGAAGGGGCGAGCAGCCTCATTCACGTCACTTCTCTAAGTGCCGAGAACAAGCGCATGAAAAAAGAACTGACGGAACTGAAAAGAGAAAACAAAAATCTGGAAGACATCGTCAATCGCTCCACCTTTTTGTCCAACGCCTATGCCATTCGAAACAATAGAAAGCTGGGCGCCGTGGACGCGCGGGTGACGGCCAAGTCCTCGGGCATGTATTTCCACCGCTTTACCATTAACAAGGGTTCCAAGGCGGGGATTTCCGCCGGCGACACGGTCATCGCCGCCATGACTAAGGGCGACGACGCTTCGGCGGAAGGGGTCATCGGCTATGTGACCAAGGTGACGCCCTATTCCGCTCAGGTGCGCAGCATTATCGACGAGGAAAACGCCATTAGCTTCAGAAGCATTCGCACCTCCGACGGCGGGGTGCTCCGCGGAGTCAACCGACGATTGGAGGGCTATGCCTTCGATCTTTACGCGGACATCGTGGTGGGAGACACCCTCTTTACCACGGGAATCGGCGACGGCTACGCGCCGGACATGTACATCGGCACCGTCAGCGAAGTGAGCACCGATGAAGACAAAATGGTGAAGAATATTAAGGTGGACAGCGGAATTAATTTCCACAACATCTACCGGGTGTTCGTACTGGCAGGTGGGAAATGAAACGAGTAAGCTACGTGCTTTTATTTCTCACGCCCTTTATTTACATGTCGCCCTTGTTCCAAAGTTTGCCGCCGATTCTTCGCGGCTACTTGCCGGCGGCGGCGATTTTTATTTTCTTCCGCCTCGGTAAAAATCAGGCGCTGGCCTTTGCTTTTTTGTCGGCCCTTATTATGGATGCGGCCATTGCGGCGGCCATCGGGCCTTATGTGCTTTTGCACGGCCTGTTTTTTGCCGCGGCATTTTTGTGGATGCGCCTCATTCCCCATCCTTCGCCGATGGCTACGGGTGTGGCCGTAGGCGTCACGGCGGCCGTGGCGGAATTGGTCTTTTTTATTCTCCTCGTGATCTTCGGTTGGGACGTGAGCATGGCGGATTCTTCCGCATTTTTCATTGTACCTCTGTCCACGGGCATCTACGCCGCCCTCATGAGCCATTACTTCTTAAAAGATATGACGGATTACAGAGTCCTCGAAAGGGATAGCGATGCATAATTTTTGGGAAAAAGCGAAGAAATGGGATCGCTACAAGATCTTCACATCGATCATGGCCGTTCTCTTTATCTTCCTTTTGTTGCAACTCTTTCATATTACCTTGATTCAGGGCCACAAGTACCGCAAGCTCGCCGACGAGCGACGGGTAAAAGACATTGCCATTACGGCGCAGCGAGGCAAGATCCGCGACCGAAACGGCGTGGTTTTGGCGGGAAACCGGCCTGTTTTTGCCGTGCAAATTCGAAAAGACGAGCTGGATCGCTTCACTCGGGAGGAGAAAAATGACGCCTATTTGCTCCTGAGCCGCTATTTGGAAGAAGACGGGGCCGGCCATATGAAGGCCAATCCGATTCTTTTAAACAGCTTCGTTTACAAGGATTTAAACGATTACAAAAGTGGCGAAAAGCCCGCCTCCGCGGTCCTCGATGCCCTTATGGACAAGGACAAGCTCGCAGCCTTTCTCGGCGGCCGCCTGAAAAAGCCCTATCGGGGCCACTACGGCTATTCCGTCATCAATCAGCTTCTTCGTCAACGGGTGTTTCAAGAAGGGGGCATGGTCCGCGTCGGCGGACGGGTGGATTACACCGATCCGCAAAAGGCCGCCCGCTTTAAGGAACGTTACGGCCTGGCTCAGGCCACCGGTGCCGAGGAAGATTTAATCGCGTTTTTGCTGGATCACCCCATGTATGTGGAAGAAATTCTGGCCCATCCAATCGGGCGAAAGCTGGCCTATGACATCGTGAAAAGCGACGTGCCTACGGTGGGACTAAGAAGCTACGGCAACGAATACTACGACGGCTACATTCAGGCGAAAGTGCGTCTCATGGATGTGTCCAAAGACGTGAGCTGGTCTTCGACCGCGGCTGAGGATTTAATCGCCGTATTAAAGGAGCGGGATCCGGAAAAATTCCTCCTCTCCGACGAAAAGGTCTTAAATGATTGTGTGGATTTCGCCGTAAAAAAAGGCGCGGACCTGGAGGTAACGAAGCAAAACGACAAGACCGTGGTAGTGGATAAAAAGGGCAATTTAGCCAACGAACAATTGGTGAAGTTGATCACCGCCAAGAAGTATCGAAAAGATTTCGCCGCCCTCGATGGCATGGCCGAGGCTGTACAGGGCTACTTAATCGACGAGGGCATGGCCACGGGCATTTCCGTCAGCGGGGAGGAGCCCGCCTACACCCAGCTAAACAACGCCATCGACCTGGCGAAGGGGGCGGGGCTTAAGGGCGCCGCCTCGTCGAAAGAAATCTTCGAGGCGCGTCGCGACCGCTTCGACATCGACAAGACCCTGAGCCCCTACGAAGTTTTCGGCATTTTAAATGTCTACGACGCCATCGGCAGCCAGGGCAGCTACGCCTACATGCCCATTAATTACGCCTACGAAATTCAAGACGAAACCGTGGCGAAAATCGAAGAGAAGCTTTCTAATCGCTCGGGAATTCACATTTCCGTGGAGCCCATTCGCTATTATCCCGAGGGGAATCTAGGCGCCCACGTGTTGGGCTACATCGGAAACATCGCCCAAGACAAGGAAATCGAGAAGTACATTAAAAAGGGCGGCTACAATCGCAACGATCTCATCGGAAAGACCGGCATGGAGCAGGTATTCGAAGACAGGCTCAAGGGCACCGACGGCAGAAAAACCGTCTCCGTGGATTCTTCGGGAAACACCACCGGTGTGATCCGCGAAGTGAAGCCCGAGCCGGGGGGCGACGTGCGCCTGAGCATCGACATCGAGCTGCAAAAAAAGGCGGAGGAAAGCTTGGCCTCGACGCTTCAACAAATTCGCACCGCCACGCCCTATGTGTCCCCCTGGGGCACTTTCCAATACCTGACCAGTCGGGAAAAAGGCACGGCTTTTAAAAACGCCCAATCCGGCGCCGTGGTAGTCACCGACGTGCACACAGGGGAAGTATTGGCCCTGGCCAATTACCCATCCTACGACCCGAATCTCTTCGCCAAGGGGATCAATCCCTCGGCTTGGGAAAGCCTAAAGCCGAAAGAAGAAGACAATCAACTGGCCCCGCGGCCTTTGTATAATATCGCCATGCAATCGGCGATTCAGCCGGGGAGTATTTTTAAAATGGTAACGGGCTCCGTGGCTCTGGAAAAGGGTCTGGATCCGGACATGGAAATTCCCGACGGCGGCTATGTGGACATCGGCGGCAGGACCTTCGGCTGTTGGCTCTGGAATCAAAACCGACAGGTGCACGGCAACGAGACCCTGGCCTACGCCTTAAGGGATTCCTGTAACTATTACTTTTACTCATTGGGTCTCGGCAAAGATCAACGACGAAACGTGGATCTGGGCATTCAAGTGAAGCCCGATGAAATCGCAGCCATGGCCAAACGCTACGGCTTAGGGGATCGAACGGGCCTGGAAATCGCCATTCCGAGAGAAAGCAAAGGTACCATTCCCGATCCCGAGTCGAAGAAAAAAACATTGAAGGCCCTGTTGCGTCGCCACTTAAACGAAAATCGCTCCGTCTACATGGCGGACATACATTCCGACAAGGAACGGGACAAAGCGGTGGATGCCATTGTCAATTCCCTGGACGACGAAACGCCCATGACCCGCGACGAGGTCTACACCTTCTTAAAAGATTTGCATGTGGACGGAGAGAAGAAGGGCAAGGGTCAGCGGGTGTCTTTGGCCGATCTCTTAAAATACACCTACATCGACCAATCCAAATGGACCATGGCGGATACCATGAACGTGGTCATCGGCCAGGGCTCCAACGCCTACACGCCGGTTGAAATGGCCCGCTACGCCATGGCACTGGCCAACGGCGGCGACCTGTATCCCCTCACCTTGCTGACTGGGAAAGACCACAAGAAGGACGCGGTGAAATCCGTGGGCTTAAAGCCGAAGTACTACAAGGATCTGCGCGAGGGCATGAAGCTCGTGGCCCTGTCGGGTCTGAACGCAAATTTATTTGAAAAGTTTCCCGTGGAAGTGGCCATGAAGACGGGGAGCGCCGAGCGGGCCGGGGTGAATCCCTACACCAAGGAAAGCTACGACGCCTTCGCCTGGCAAGTAGGCTACGCGCCGGCGGAGGATCCCGAGATCGCCGTTACCGTCGTCTTGTTCCAAGGGGGCAACGGCGCCAACTGCGGGCCCATTATGCAACAAGTATTGGCCCAGTATTTCGGCTTCTACAAAGAAATCAAAGATGAAACCCTCCCGACGGAAACGGGATTGGAAACGGAGTAAGTATGATCACTGTCATTATTTCAACGGTTGGCGGCTGCGGCACGAGCACCATGGCTCGGGATTTCGCCAAAGAGGCGAAGGGCCTTTTAATCGAGGCTTCCAACCGCACCCGTGTGCAGGATTTGTTTTTAGACGAGGCAACCGACGCCATTGAAGACTACATGGATTTTCTTCGGGGAAAGCCCCTTTGCGACGTGGTGATCCAAGGGGACGGCTACGACTTCATTCAGGGGAATATTTTTCACGATCTGGAAGAAATCGACGACGATGATTTTTTCAAGGCGGTAGATAATTTCGGTGACGACGATGTCTTCGTGGACCTGTCCCGTTACAGAGAGAAAGATCTTCTGAATTGGGCCAAGGTCGCCGACGTGATCTACTGCGTCGTGGTCAATCGTCCGGGCTCGATTCGCAATCTGGACCGCATCCGATTTATCTTGAGAAGGAACAAATGCCCCGCCAAGGTGGTAGTAGTATTGAATCGTTTAAAACCCGGAGACAGAGAAGCGATGGAAGGCATCGAAAACCTGTATCTCGACGACGCCCTTTATTTTAACGAAGTGCAAAAGCCTTCCTTTTCCCTGAAAGGCGGAAGGGCTGATGGTGGGGAGAAGAAGTCCTTCTGGTCCTTTCTTAAAGGCCGCTAGAGACGATTTTTAGAAAGAGGTTTCCATGATAGACGCGCAACGACTGGAAAAATGTTTAAAAAAAGTGGAGAAGCCCGCCCGCTACATCGGCGGCGAATTAAATAGTGTGGTGAAAGAAGAGGCGGCCCTTCGCTTTTGCTTCTGCTTTCCCGACGTGTACGAAGTGGGCATGAGCCATTTGGGCATGCAGATTTTGTATTTCGCCATGAACGAGACGGACTACGCCTGCGAGCGCGCCTTCGCTCCCTGGCCGGACATGGCGGAGGCCATGAAAAACGAAGCCATTCCCCTTTACAGCCTGGAGACGAAGAGGCCCCTTTCGGAATTTGACGTGGTGGGCTTTACCCTGCAATACGAAATGAGCTACACCAACATTCTCTATATGTTGGATCTCGGGCAGATCACCCTCCTTGCAAATGAGCGCGGGGAAGAAGAACCCTTCGTCATGGCCGGCGGGCCCTGTGCCACGACGCCGGAGCCCTTGGCGGATTTTATGGACTGCTTTTTAATCGGCGAAGGGGAGCATTTAAATATTCAGGTCATGGACAAGGTCAAAGAGGGAAGAGACGCGGGCCTTTCCAGGAAAGAAATTCTCCGCTCCCTGGCTACCATCGAAGGGGTCTACGTTCCCTCCCTTTACGAAGTAACCTACAACGAAGACGGCACAATAAAAAACCACGCGCCCACGGCGGCCGAAGCGAAGCCCTTGATCAAGCGGGTGCGCCTCCACGACATGAACGCCACCTTCCAACTGGATCGGCAAATCGTGCCCTTTTTGGAGACGGTGCACGACCGGGCGGTCATCGAATTGTTCCGCGGCTGCACCCAGGGCTGTCGCTTCTGTCAGGCGGGGATGATGTATCGGCCCATTCGCGAGCGAAGCGTGGACACCTTAACGGACATGGCCGAATCCATTTTAAAAAATACGGGCTACGACGAAATTTCTCTCACGTCCCTTTCCTCCTGCGACTACACCCACCTCATGCCCTTGGTGCAGGAGCTGAGTTACACCTATGAGGAAAAAAACGTGGGGATCAGCCTGCCCTCCCTGCGCCTGGACAGCTTTATCGTGGACGTATTGAAAGAAATCGAGAAAGTGCGCAAAAGCGGGCTCACCTTTGCCCCGGAGGCGGGGAGTCAGCGCATGCGGGATGTAATCAACAAAAACGTTACGGAAGAGGACTTGATGCGTGTCGTAAACGCCGTCTTTAAGGAAGGCTGGAGTCGAATCAAACTCTACTTTATGATCGGCCTACCCGGCGAAACCATGGAGGACGTCTTGGGCATCGCCCACTTGGCCTACAAGGTGAAGGACGCCTTCTTTAATCGACCGAAAGAAGAAATTCAGGGGAATTTCCGCGTCACCGCCTCCGCCTCCTGCTTCGTGCCCAAAGGCTTTACGCCCTTTCAGTGGGAAAGGCAGGACACCATCGACGAATTTTTCGAAAAGATCCACGCCGTGAAAGGGGCGGTGCGGGATCCGAAAGTGAAATTTCAATACCACGAGCCCTACCTTTCTCGCATGGAAGGGATCCTGGCCCGAGGCGACCGGCGCGTGGGCAAACTCATCTTGCGGGCCTACGAAAACGGCCAAATCTTTGACGGCTGGAGCGAATTTTTCCGCTACGATGTGTGGGTCAAGTCCATGGAGGAGGCGGGCATCGACGGCGACTTTTACGCCAATCGTCTGCGGGAGAAGGACGAAATCCTTCCCTGGGACTTCATCGACATCGGCGTGAAGAAAGCCTATTTGTGGAACGAGTACGAAAAATCCAAGGCGGCGCTGACCACGCCGGATTGCCGCAAAAAATGCAACGGTTGCGGCATCGAAAATTGCGAAATGTGGGGTGAATTTCATGCAACTGCGCATGGCATTTAAAAAGACGGGCATGATTAAATTCATTTCCCATTTGGACACGATCCGCCTCTTCAATCGGGCTATTCAACGGGCCGACGTGCCCATCCTCTGGTCCGAGGGCTTTAATCCTCATCAAAAGCTGTCCATCGCCCAGCCCTTGAGTGTGGGCATGGAGAGCGAATTCGAGGTCATGGATCTGGAAGTGGAAGACGGCGCCGATCCCGAAAAGATTAAAGCCATGCTCAATGAAGCCTTGCCCGAGGGCATGGAGATCATCGAAGCCACGGCAGATTTCGACCCGAAATCGGTGTTTGAGCGCATCGCCAAGACCCAATACCGCTTTTTCTTTCCCGCGGCCCATTACGGCAGCGCGGATGAACTGAAAAAAATGGCGGAGGATGCCATGGAACAAGACGAAATCCTCGTTCGTCGGCGGAAGAAAAAAGGCAAGAAGCGCATCGTCGTGGAAGAAGACATAAAAGACGGCATCTTTTCTTTGGAATGGAAAGAAGAGGCATCCGGAACCTCCCTTTACGCCGTCTTGCGTGCGGGGGCCAACGGCAATCTGCGGCCTGACCGCTTTTTAATGGGCCTGTTCGAATCCCGCGGCGTGGATATCGACTACATTCAAATTCGTCGGATCAAAAGTTGGGACGGTGACGATCATGAAGTACGGCTCTAACAACTATTTGTTTGCTGACGGAGAAGAACCGAAGATCATGGGCCTTATTTCAGAAGGCGAGATACGGGCGATTCATCTCCTGTCCAATCCCTCCCAGGTGGGAAATATTTACCGGGGCTACGTGAAAAATGTCTTGCCCGCCATGGACTGCGCCTTTGTGGATTTCGGGGAAGACGAAAACGGGTACCTGCCCATGAAAAACGTCTATCCCAAAGCGTACCGGGAAAAAATTAAAGGTGGCGACTCCATTATCGTGGAAGTAAAAAAGTCACCCTTGGATCAAAAACGGGCCGTGCTTTCCATGGACTACAGCCTTCGCGGCGAAAACATCGTCCTCTTGCCGAAATCCTCGGGGATTCGCATTTCCAAGCGCATCGACGACGGAGAGATAAGAAAGCGCCTCACGGATTGGGCCCATGGACTGAATGCCTCGGCGGGCATGATTATTCGCACGGAAGCCGCATCTTGTCAGCCGGCCCACATGGCTATGGAATACGAACACTTGCGGCAATTAATGGAAAAAATCGAAGGCTCCGTCAACTTTCTTCCGAAGAGCCAACTTCTTTTGACGCAGGACCGGGGCATGGACGTGCTCAATCGCCACAGAGACCTTCCCATGGTGGTCAACGACAAAAAGTTGATTGACCGCCTGCCGAATTACTTAAACTGCGTCGTGGACCCGTCCTTCAGCATTCGCTCCACGGCCAAGTGGCGCAGCCAGTGGAATTCCATTTTTCAAAAGACCCTGCCCCTTCCCTCCGGCGGCAATGTGGTCATGGATGCCGCGGAAGGCGCCTATGTAGCGGATGTGAATATGGCGGCGGTGAAAAAGAAGGGTTCCTTCGACGCCATGCGCATGAAAGTGAACAGGGAAGCGGCAAAAGAGATCGCCAAACAGATTCATCTCAGAAATCTGAGCGGCATGATCGTGGTGGATTTCGTCCATGGCATGAGCGAAGCGCAAATGGAAGATCTCACGACGTTTATGAAAGAAGCTCTGTCGGAAGATGCCATGATTACCACGGTCTACGGCTTCAGCGCCATGGGCCTTTTCGAAATCGCCCGGGAGCGAAAAGAACTGCCCTTTGAGCAACAGCTTCAAGTTGCGGAAGAAAGGCACAGGGAAGCCGTAAAAAATAAATTAAAACGAGATAAAGAATTGTAATTCACTACCATATGTGGTAATATACTCTGATGTAACCGCACCTTATAGGTAAAAAGCATAGCACCTATCGGGGCGAGTCTTGTAAAGAGGAGGTGCTACAATGTACGCAGTTATTGAAACCGGCGGAAAGCAATACACCGTTCGCGAAGGCGACTTGGTGAAAGTAGAAAAGCTCGATGCCAACGAAGGAGATGCCGTCACTTTTGACAAGGTGCTTCTCGTCGCAAAAGACGGCAGTGTGAATGTAGGTAAGCCCTACGTCGCCGATGCCAAAGTCGAAGCGAAAGTTTTAAAACAAGCCAAAGACAAAAAGGTTATTGTTTATAAATTCAAAGCGAAGAAAAACGAACGCATTAAGCGTGGCCATCGTCAACCGTATACACTGGTAGAAATCGGATCCTTGGCGTAATGACAACGGTCACTCTATTTGTCCGCCGCGGAAAAATCCTCGGATTTTCGGCGAACAATCACGCGGGAGAGGGAGACGAGGTAGGCGAAATCGTCTGTCACGGCGTCAGTGCCCTCACCTTGACCTGTGTTTTATCCATGGAAGATTTGCTTTCTATCGACGAAGACACCATGGCCTTCGAACAGTCGGAAGCTTATGTCAGCATCCGCCTGCCGGAGGAGGTTGTGTCCCATGAAACGGAGCTTTTGTTTCGTTCTATGGTCGTAGGCTTAAATGCCATCGAAGGTGCATACGAAAATTACATTAAAATAGAGACTCAGGAGGTTTAGATGATTCTGTTTACACTTGAACTCTTCTCTTCGAAGAAGGGAATGGGTAGTTCTAAAAACGGTCGCGACTCCGAATCGAAACGTCTCGGCGTGAAGAGAGGCGACGGTCAACACGTATTAGCCGGCAACATTCTCGTACGCCAAAGAGGCACGAAGATTCATCCCGGGTTAAACGTAGGAATCGGTAGCGACGACACATTGTTCGCCACCGCCGACGGACGCGTTTCCTTTGAAAGTCGTGGAAAAAAGAAAAAAGTAGTTAACGTTCTTCCCGTAGAAGAATTAGCATAAGAGAAACCGCAGAGAAATCTGCGGTTTATTTTTTCTTATACAGAGTTTAGACATGGGAGATCTTTTCATAAAACGGACTGTGATATAATACCAATCATACTGGGGGTGTGAGATGTTTGTCGATTTATGTACCATTACGGTAAAAGCCGGCAATGGCGGCGACGGCGCCGTGGCTTGGCGCAGAGAAAAGTACGTTCCCGCCGGGGGACCGGCCGGCGGCGACGGCGGGCGCGGCGGAAGTGTCGTGCTCTTTGCCGATGAGAATATGCGGACGCTCATGGATTTTCGCTACAAGCGCGTGTACAAGGCGGAAAATGGACAAAACGGCCGCAGCAAAAAACAATTCGGCGCCGATGCCGAAGACATTATTTTAAATGTTCCCGTGGGCACCTTGGTGCGGGACGAAAAGACGAATAAAATCATCGTCGACATGAAGGAAGCGGGCCAACGCTTCGTCATCGCCCAAGGGGGCGGCGGCGGCAAGGGCAACGCCCGCTATACGACCAGCACCCGTCAGGCCCCGACCTTTGCGCAAATGGGCTTTAAAGGCCAGGAGCGAACCATCGTTTTGGAACTGAAGCTTCTCGCCGACGTGGGCCTGGTGGGCTTTCCCAATGTGGGCAAATCCACCTTGCTTTCCGTGATTTCAAGTGCGAAGCCGAAAATCGCCAATTACGAATTTACGACGCTCTCGCCGAATTTAGGCGTGGTCTACTTGGGCCCGGGGAAGAGCTTCGTGTGTGCGGACATTCCGGGACTCATCGAAGGGGCCTCGGAAGGCGTGGGCCTGGGCCACGACTTTTTGCGCCACGTGGAGCGCAGCGGCGTGTTGATTCACGTTTTGGACGGAAGCGGCGCCTACTATCGGGATCCTCTGGAGGATTTCGAGGCCATTAATCGGGAGCTTGAAGGGTACAACATCGCCTTAAAAGACAAGGCACAAATCGTCTTTATCAATAAAATGGACCTGCCCGAGGCACAGGAGAGAGAACCTGCGCTCAGGGAGGAATTGGAAGGGCGCGGCTACACCGTCTTTTCCGGATCCGCCGCCACCACCAAAGACATTCAGCCCATGCTCTTTAAAGTCTATGAGGTGCTTCAAAACACGGACATCGAATACGACAGCTTGGACGAAGAATACTATGTGGAAGAAGAAGAGCGGGAACCGGGCATTTCGGTGAGAAAAGAAAACGGCCGCTACATCGTGGACGGGCCGTACATCGAGCGCCTCTTGGGCTCCACCTTCTTCGACGACCGGGATTCCCTGCGGTATTTCCAAGAAAACCTCAGGAAAAACGGCGTCATCGACAAGCTTCGTGAGCTGGGCATAGAAGAAGGTGAGTCCGTTTTTATTGCGGATTATGAATTTGAATTTTTCGAGTAGGGAGTTTATGATTACAGGAAAACAACGGGCGCAGCTGAAGCGCCTTTCACACGGCATGAAGCCGTTGATGCAAATCGGAAAAAACGGCATTACGCCAGGTGTGATCGAGCAGATCGATCAATTGCTGGAAGACCACGAGTTGGTGAAAATCGCCCTCTTGCAAAATACGGCGGTGGATTTAAATGAAGCGGCAGCGGTACTTACCGAGGCCTTACATGCGGAATTCGTTCAGGGCATCGGCAGCAAGCTCACCCTCTACCGCCCCGCCAAAGATGACCCCGTGATCGTTCTGGAGTAAGTATGAAAATCGGGATCATGGGCGGCTCCTTTAATCCCATCCACATGGGCCACTTAATGATGAGCGAGTACATGCGGGCCCATTTGGGCTTAAACAAGGTCTTGTTTATTCCTACGGGCAACGCCCCCCACAAGCGGGACTACTCCGTTACCGCCAAGGAGCGCCTGAAAATGGTGGATCTCGCCGTGGCGGGGAATTACTATTTCGAAACGTCGGATCTGGAAGTGACAAAGACAACCACTACCTATTCCGTGGACACCCTCTTGGCGCTGAAGGCAATTTATCCGGATGCGGAATTCTACTTCTTTTTGGGATCCGATATTTTACAGGATTTAAAGACCTGGAAGCGCTTCGGCGACCTGGCGGGGCTGACGCAATTCGCCGTGGCCGTGCGCCCGGGGGACGGGGCCATTACAAAAGAGGCCATTCGCGAAGAGATTCGTTACCTGAAGACGACCTATAACGCCAATGTGGTATTAATCGACACGCCCCTCTTGGAGATATCGTCCACAACGTTGAGAAATCGCATACGCCAAGGCAAGTCGGTAAAGTATTTTATTCCCGACAATGTCATGGCCTACATTAGGAAAAAGAGGTTTTACATCTATTGAAAGCGCCTGCATTTGATCAAATCGTCGATGCCATCGGCGAAAAACGCTACAAGCATATTCTTCGCGTCACGGAAACGGCGGAAAAGCTCGCGAAAATTCACGGCGTGGACGTGGAAAAGGCCCGCACCGCAGCTTTGTTTCACGACATTTGCAAATACAAAGACAATGCGCGTTTGTGGAAAGAGGCCGAGCGCCTGAACGTAAAGGATCTGGATAGCTTTAAAGCCTTTCCTCAAGTGCTCCACGCCTACGTGGCGGCGGAGGCGGCGCGAGTCGACTACGGCATCGAAGATGAAGAAATCCTTCGGGCCATTCGCTACCACACCACGGGCACGGAGAACATGTCGCCGGTGGAAGAGGTGGTGTTTTTGGCTGATTACCTGGAGCCCATGCGAAATTTCGACGGCGTAGACGACCTGCGAAAAAAAGCCGAGGCCGATCTTAAAGAAGCCATGGCCGCGTCCTTGCAGGGCAATTTACTTTTTCTCATTAAGCAAGGCACCGCCGTCCATTTAGACACCGTCCGCTGTTACAATGATTACATGGAGAAATGAAGATGAAGAGTTTCTTTCGAGGATTTTTCCTCACGCTGCTGATCGTCTTTGTCGGCGTCCTCGCCCTGAATTTTTACACCAGCATGGGCGACGATTCCGAGGCGAAGACCTGGATCAGCGATTTAAAAAACAGCAACGAAAAATTCCAGGTTCTCTTAATCGGCGTGGACAGTTTGAATTCGAAGAAGGCGGAAAATACACGAAGCGACGTGATGATGGTCTTGGACGTGGACGGGGAGAAGAAGTCGGCGTCGTTGATTTCTCTGCCTCGGGACTCCCGGGTAAAAATCGAGGATCACGGCAAGACGAAATTAAATCACGCCTACGCCTACGGCAAGGCCGACCTGGCCCTTAAAACCGTCAATGAAAACTTTGATTTGAACATTCCCTATTACATCGTCGTGGACTACGCCTTCGTCAAAGACGTGGTGGACATCGTGGACGGCGTCGACGTCTACGTGCCCATGGACATGGACTACGAAGATCCCTCGGCGGATCCGCCCCTTTCCATTCATCTGAAAGAAGGCCGGCAACATTTAAACGGCGATCAGGCCATGCAATTTCTGCGTTTCAGAAAAGGCTATAAAAACGCCGACCTGGATCGCGTGAAGGCGCAACAGGCTTTTATGTCCGCCTTTATACAAAAGGTGAAAAGCTCCAAAGGCGTACTCCACGCGCCGTCTCTTCTGGTAAGCTACATGGACAACACGACGAGCAATATGCCCATGTCGAAGGTGTCCCGCATGGGGCTGACCATGGTCTCCATCGGCGAGGAAAATCTCCAAACGGCGACGATCCCCGGCACGGCGGATATGATTGGCGGCCTGAGCTACTACATCGTGGATTTCGACGGCACGGATCAATTATTCTACAAGATGAACGTAAAGCAGAAGTAATAGGGTACGAATAGAACAAGGAGGTAATTATGAGCAAAGACAATATTCAAGCCATGTTAGATATTATCGAAAAAAGCGCCGATGCCAGAGGCGGTGCGGATATTCAAACCCTGGATATTCGGGACATGACGGCCATCGCCGATTACTTTGTCA
Source organism: Aedoeadaptatus acetigenes (assembly GCF_025566985.1). Classification (NCBI taxonomy): domain Bacteria; kingdom Bacillati; phylum Bacillota; class Tissierellia; order Tissierellales; family Peptoniphilaceae; genus Aedoeadaptatus; species Aedoeadaptatus acetigenes. The sequence continues at coordinate 146,958 of NZ_JAOQJD010000001.1, read as the reverse complement.
TTATTAGTGGCGGCTCGACACCTCAATTAAACGCCATCGCCGAAGAAGTGGAAGACAAAATGGCCGAGGCGGGCTACCACACCTACCATCACGAAGGCAACGGCCAGTCCCGCTGGATTATTTTGGATTACGGCGACGTGATCGTGCATATTTTCCACCGGGATATGCGTGAATTCTACAATTTGGAACGCTTGTGGAGCAAAGACAATCGAAAAAGTGAGGAAGAGCAATGAAAATGATTCAAACGGACAAGACCGTGGCGGCCATCGGCCCCTATTCCCAAGCCGTAGAAGACGGCGGCGTCGTGTACTTATCGGGCCAAATTCCCGTGGATCCGAAAACCGGAGAAGTCAAAACCGATATTAAAGAAGCTACCCGCCAATGCCTTACGAATGTAAAGAATCTTCTCGAAGCGTCTGGTTCCGATTTAAACCACGTCATGAAGGTGAATCTCTTTATTTTGGACATGGGCCAATTCGCCGATATCAACGAAGTGTATGGAGAATTTTTCACGGATCACAAGCCGGCCCGCAGTTGCGTCGCCGTCACCGCCCTTCCGAAAAACGTGGTCATCGAAGCCGAAGCCATTGCGCGCGTAAAGTAACGCCCACGGAGATCTTATGAAGCTCACCGATCGGGAAAAGGTGCTGGCCTTTGTTTTCCTCTGCTTGCTGGTCCTCACCGTGTCCTATTACCATTTTCGCCTGAAGGCGGAGGGGACCGATGAACCGTCCTTCGTCATTGAAAGTGACGAAGTTTCCCGGGCCAATTTTAAGAAAGAGGCGGCCCCTGCTGCGGAAGAAGGCATCGGCTCCGCCATCTACGTGGACATCGGCGGCGCCGTAAAAAATCCGGGCCTTTACGAACTGGAAAAAGGCGCCCGAGTAAAAGACGGCATCACGGCGGCGGGCGGCATCGTGGGAAATGCCGACACCTCGCAAATTAATCTGGCGAAAAAGCTCAATGACGAGGAAAAACTTTACATCCCTAAAGTCGGCGAACAAGCTCCGGCCGTTTCTGCGCCCGGGGCATCTCCCGCCGCAAAAGGACCGGTGAGCATACAAAACGGTTCGAAAGAGGACCTGATGACCTTACCCGGCGTCGGCGAAAAAACCGCCGATAAAATTATCGAATACCGCACGGCCCATCCATTTACCGCCGTGGAGGATTTAAAAGAAGTGCCGGGCATCGGCGACAAGACCTTTGAAAGCTTAAAAAATAATATTCAACTTTAAAACTGACCGACGGGGTCAGTTTTTTGCTAGTTTCCAGGAGCGTGTCATGAGTCAGGTAGCCATACGAGAAAAATTAAAGACCTTGCCCGACGATCCCGGCGTCTACTTAATGAAGAACAAACTGGATCAGATTATTTACGTGGGAAAGGCGAAAAATTTAAAAAAACGGGTGCGGCAGTACTTCGGGTCCTACGGGAAAAAAGACAAGAAAGTGCGAAGCATGGTCGCCCACATCGAAGACTTCGAATACATCATCGTCTCAAGCGAATTGGAATCCTTGATTCTGGAATCCAATTTAATCAAAGAATACTTGCCCAAGTACAATATCTTGCTTCGCGACGACAAGCAATACCCCTACATTAAAGTAACCAACGAGCCCTTTCCCCGGCTCATGAAGACGCGGCGCATTCTTAAAGACGGCGCCCGCTACTACGGTCCCTTTCCCGACGTCTTGGCGGTAAATTCCGCCATCGACATTCTCCACGAGCGCTTTCCCTTAAGAAACTGCAAGCTGGATCTGTCCAAGCCCAATCCCGTGGTGCGACCCTGTTTAAACTACCACATTCATCGCTGCGCCGGCCCCTGCATCGGCGCCGTATCCGCCGACGATTACACCGGCTACATTTCAGGCATCGAGGATTTTCTCGACGGCAAGAAAGTGCCTTTTATCGACGAATTGGAAGAGGAGATGAAAGCGGCAAGCAGGGCCCTGGAATTTGAAAAGGCGGCGGCCATTCGGGACAAGCTTCAGGCCCTCGATACCTTGACGGAAAAGCAGCGCATTACGGCGGCGGGAAAAGACGACGAATTCGACGTCATTGGCCTCGCGGCACAGGGACGGGACGTGTGCATCCAAATTTTCTTCTTCCGCCGGGGAAAAAACATGGGCCGGGAACATTTCTTTATGGAAAATCCCTACGGCGACAGCCCGGGGCAACTTTTAAAAGCCTTTATCACCCAGTTTTACCACGGCACCGCCTACATTCCCGGCAAGCTCTACGTTCACGAATACTTCGACGAGCGGGAATTAATCGAGGCCATGCTCACGGAGAAAAAAGGCGCCAATGTCCATGTGGTGGTGCCGAAAATCGGCGAGAAGAAGCAGATCATGACCATGGTCAGAAAAAACGCCATCGACATGTTGGACAAGCATTCCGATCAAATGCGCACGAAACAAAAAACCGTGGAGAATACACTGGAAGCATTGCAGGAAGCCTTGGGTATGGAAGGCGTCCTTCAGCGCATCGAAGCCTACGATATCTCCAATATTTCCGGCGTGGAATCCGTGGGTTCCATGGTGGTTTTTGAAGACGGCTTGCCTAAGAAGACGGATTATCGCCGTTTTCGCATAAAAGACGTGGTGGGGCCCGACGATTACGCATCCTTACGGGAAGTGCTCACCCGCCGCTTTAAGCGGGGCCTGAGAGAAAAGGCCGGCCTCGGGGAGAGCAAAGGCTTCGCGAAATTCCCCGATCTGATCTTTATGGACGGAGGAAAGGGGCAGGTGACCCAGGCCCTAAGCGTCTTGGAAGAATTGAATTTAGACATTCCCGTGGCGGGCCTCGTCAAAGACGACTTTCACAAGACCCGGGGCATTTACTTCAATAAAGAAGAGATTCGCGTGGCAAAAAATTCCCCGATTTATCGCCTCACCTACCAAATTCAAGAAGAAGCCCACCGCTTCGCCATTACCTATCATAGGAGCCTGCGGTCCAAGTCGAGCTTTCAGTCGGAGCTGGACGTAATCCCGGGCATCGGGCCCAAGCGCAAACAGGCCCTGATGCAGGCCTTTCAATCCCTTTCGAAAATAAAAGCCGCCGATGTGGAGAGCCTCGCGTCGGTGGACGGCATGACGAAAGCTGCGGCACAATCCCTGTACGACCACTTTCACGGAGGTAAAGATGAGCAATAAAAAACAAAGCGTCAGCGTGCAACAGCTGATCGCAGACAACGACTACGAAGTCATTCAACTGGCGGACAATACCCGCACCGTCCGCCTGTATTCCTCGGAATGCAATCGACCCGGCCTGCAACTCTGCGGCTTCTACACGAAATTTGTCGCCGATCGCATTCAGGTCATCGGCGGCGCCGAGTGGTGCTATTTAAAAGGCTTGGATCCGAAAGTGCGGGATTTGCGACTGAAGACCTTCTTCGAACACAAGATCACCGTGCTGATCATCACCAAAAACCAAGAAGTCTTCCCGGAAATGCTGACCTACGCCGGCAAAAACAACTGCACCATTTTGCGCACCGCCGACTCCACGAGCATCGCCCTTTACAAAATCATCACCTATATGCAGCGGGCTCTGGCTCCCTCCATTCGAAAACACGGCATTCTCCTCGACATCTACGGCGTGGGCGTGTTAATCACCGGCGAAAGCGGCATCGGCAAGTCGGAAACCGCCCTGGATCTCATCGTCAGCGGCCACAAACTCATCGCCGACGACTCCGTCCTCATCCGCATGTTGGACAATCGCCTCATCGGCACCTCGCCGAAAATCACCCGCCACTTTATGGAAATCCGGGGCATCGGCATCATCGACGTGGAGCGCCTCTTTGGTATCGGTTGCATCATGGAGGAAAAAGAAGTGGAACTAGTTATCGAACTGACCCAATGGGATGATTTCGCCGATTATAACCGATTGGGTATGGAAGACGATAAAATTGAAATCTTGGGAAAATCCGTGCCCAAGATCGAAATCCCCATGCGCACCGGCCGCAACACATCCATGATTATCGAAATCGCAACGAGGAACTTCAAACAGAAAGAAATGGGCTACAATGCGGCGGAAGCACTGAATCAAAGGGTGTTGGATTCCATCGAAAAAAATAAACTCAACCATTAAAAAATTATTGCGCCGGCAACAACATTTAGCGAAAAACTAATTGTTTGTTTTTTAACATATCGAAATATTGAATACTTCGGTCAACGACTTGAATTTCAATTTATGACTGATATAATTGAGTCATAGGAAAATGTTGTTAAATTAGGAGGTTCAAATGGCAAAGACGATGAAAACAATGGACGGGAACACAGCGGCCGCGCACGTGGCTTATGCGTTCTCTGACCTGGCGTGCATCTACCCGATCACGCCCTCATCCCCGATGGCAGAACATATTGATGCCTGGGCAAGCAATCACAGAAAGAATATTTTCGGCAACGAAGTATCTGTAAAGGAAATGCAATCCGAAGCCGGCGCAGCAGGTGCCGTACACGGTGCACTTCAAGCAGGTGCCTTGACCACGACCTACACCGCATCTCAAGGTCTTCTCCTGATGCTCCCGAACATGTACAAGATTGCAGGGGAATTGCTTCCCGGCGTATTCCACGTTGCAGCTCGTGCATTAGCCAGCCACGCGCTGAGCATTTTCGGTGACCACCAAGACGTTATGGCTGCTCGCGCATCCGGTTTCGCATTACTTGCATCCGGTTCCGTACAAGAAGCCATGGACTTAGCCGGCGTTGCTCACTTGTCCGCAATCAAAGGCCGCGTCCCCTTCGTTCACTTCTTCGACGGTTTCCGTACGTCCCACGAAATCCAAAAAATCGAAGTGCTCGAATACGACGACTTGGCAAAACTCGTCGACATGGACGCAGTCAATGCATTCAGAGCACGTGCTTTGGCTCCCCAAGATCCCGAAGTACGCGGTACGGCACAAAACCCCGACATTTACTTCCAAGAAGTAGAAGCTTCCAACCACTTCTACACGGACATCATCGGTATTACGGAAGATTACATGAAACAAATCTCCGAATTAACCGGCAGAAACTACGGACTGTTTAACTACTACGGCGATGAAAACGCAGAAGACGTCATCGTAGCAATGGGTTCCGTCACCGAAACCATTGAAGAAGTTGTCGACTACTTAAATGCAAAGGGCGAAAAAGTCGGTGTACTGAAAGTTCACCTCTATCGTCCCTTCTCCAAGAAACACTTCCTCGACATCATGCCGAAGAGCGTCAAGAGAGTGGCTGTCTTAGATCGCACCAAGGAAAAAGGCGCAATGGCTGAACCCTTAATGCTCGATGTTAAAGACATGTACTATGACCGCGACGATCGCCCGGTTATCATCGGCGGCCGCTACGGCTTAGGCAGCAAGGACACCACCCCGTCTCAAATCCTCGCAGTTTACAAGAACCTGCGTGCTAGCGAACCGAAAGAAGGTTTCACCATCGGTATCGTTGACGACGTCACCAACTTATCCTTGGATGTCGACGAATTTATCGAAACCGAACCGGAAGGAACCATCGGTTGCAAATTCTGGGGCTTCGGTTCTGACGGTACCGTCGGTGCAAACAAGAGCGCCATCAAGATCATCGGCGACGGCACCGATATGTACGCACAAGGTTACTTCGACTATGACTCGAAGAAATCCGGTGGCGTTACCATGTCTCACTTACGTTTCGGTAACAACAAGATTACGTCCACGTACCTGTTGACTTCCGCAAACTTCATCTCCTGCTCCAAGCAATCCTACGTACACCAATACGACCTGCTTCGCGGCATCAAAAAAGGCGGTACCTTCTTATTGAACACCACCTGGGATGAAGCTGAATTGGAAGAAAATCTTCCCGCAAGCTTAAAACGTTCCATTGCTGAAAATGAGGTAGATTTCTACATCATCAACGCAACCAAGATCGCAGGCGAAGTCGGCTTGGGCAACCGTACCAACATGGTTATGCAAGCAGCATTCTTCAAACTTTCCGAAGTACTTCCCGAAGATGTTGCCGCAGAAAAATTAAAAGAAGCCATCGTCAAAGACTACGGCCACAAGGGCGAAGACATCGTCAACATGAACTACGCTGCCGTTGATGCAGGTATGAACGCTGCGCACAAAGTAGATTATCCGAAGGAATGGGCAAGCTTAAGCGAAACCGAATCCCACGAAATCGAAGGTGCACCGGCATTCATTAACGACATCCTCGTTCCCATGACGCGCCAAGAAGGTAACGACCTTCCCGTCAGCGCATTCCAAGGCATGGAAGACGGTACCTTCATGTCCGGTACGTCCAGATACGAAAAACGCGGCATCGCAGTGAACGTTCCTCAATGGCAAATCGATAACTGTATCCAATGTAACCAATGTTCCTTCGTCTGCCCCCACGCTGTTATTCGTCCCTTCTTATTAGACGAAGAAGAAGCAGCAAAGAAACCGGCAGCTTTCGAAACGAAGAAACCCAACGGTAAGGGTCTGGAAGGCTTCGAATATCGCATTCAAGTTTCTCCCCTCGACTGTACCGGTTGCGGTAACTGTGCACAAGTATGCCCCGCAAAGGAAAAAGCACTTGTCATGGTACCCTTCGAAGAAGAATTCGAAAAACAAGAAGCCAACTGGAAATTTGCAGAAACCGTATCTTCCAAACAAGATCAAATTCCTGCAGACAATGTTAAGAACTCGCAATTCCACATGCCTCACCTGGAATTCTCCGGCGCTTGTGCAGGCTGTGGTGAAACTCCCTATATCAAATTAGTGACTCAACTCTTCGGCGATCACATGATGATTGCAAACGCAACGGGTTGTAGCTCGATCTGGGGCGGTTCCGCACCGAGTATGCCTTACTGCACCAATGACAAGGGCCAAGGTCCCTCTTGGGCGAACTCCTTGTTCGAAGACAACGCAGAATACGGCTACGGCATGAAGGTTGCAGTGGATCAACAAAGAGCAACCATTAAGAAACACATGGAAGAATTCAAGGAATTAGGCGCTGACGAAGAAATCGCCAAAGCATTCGACGCTTGGTTAGAAGACTCCGACAGCTACGAAGTGACCAAGGCAGCTGCTGCCAAGATTCTTCCCTTACTCGACAAGAAGACCGGCAATGCTGAAGCAGACAAGCTCTTGGCTTCCATCAACAGCATGAAACGCGTCTTAATCAAACCGTCGCAATGGATCTTCGGCGGTGACGGTTGGGCATACGACATCGGCTATGGCGGATTAGACCACGTATTGGCCAGTGGCGAAAACATCAACGTCATGGTTGTCGATACCGAAGTTTACTCCAACACCGGTGGTCAATCCTCCAAGGCTACCCCGACGGCTGCAGTTGCAAAATTCGCATCCAACGGTAAGGAAGTTCGCAAGAAAGACTTAGGCCTCATGATGACCAGCTACGGCTACGTTTACGTCGCACAAATCGCCATCGGCGCCGACAAGAACCAAGCCCTCAAGGCCATTAAGGAAGCTGAAGCTTACAACGGACCGTCCTTAGTAATCGCTTACGCACCCTGTATCAACCACGGCATTCGCCAAGGTATGGGCGTTTCCATCGCAGAAGAAAAGAAAGCAGTGGATACCGGTTACTGGCACCTGTACAGATACAACCCGACCCTCAAAGATGAAGGCAAGAACCCCTTCAGCTTAGACTCCAAGGCACCGACGAAACCTTACAGAGAATTCCTCGAAGGCGAAGTTCGTTACACGTCCTTGAAGAAGCTGTTCCCCGAACGTGCAGAAGCACTCTACGAAGCAGCTGAAAGAAACGCCAAAGAACGCTACGAAAGCTACGAACGTTTAAACGGCTAATCTCATTCCAATAGATCAAAAAAGGACCAGGCCATAGGCTTGGTCCTTTTTTGGTTCTATGTCAACCATTGGGGAGTCTAGTGAAAACTAGGCTCCTTTTTGTTTTCCTAAAAGCCATCCATCACCGATCTTTTGAACAAACGAAGAGTAATTTGGTTCGAAAATGATGAAAGTTTTGCATCCCAAAGGCGACGCGCTTCACGGTCTTGATCTTGTTGTGCGTTCCTTCTACGTAGCCGTTACTCCACGGGTAATCAAAGCTGTTGGTGATCTCCTCAAACCAGTTGTTGTAGGCACGTAAGCAGTAGCGCCATTCCTTTTGCCCGCCTTTCTTTGCCTCTTCCATCCACTTTGAAAGAGCGGTGGCGGCGGTTTCTTTGTCGTTCCGAGAAAGGACGTAGGTGTAAAAGCCTTCTTTTAGGACGTAGGCGGTTCGAATGGCATCACTCTTTTCGAGCATGGTGGCGACGAGACCTTTTTCCGCCTCTGTAAGGTCTTTAGCCGGCTTTTTCAGTAGACTGCGGCTTCGTTTAAACCATTTTCTTTCCGTCGCCGTCATCCGTTTCTGTTCCCGCTTCCGCACATTTTCCAAGGCCCAATGGACTTGACGGATGAAATGGTAGCGGTCGATGACATGGGTACTCTGTGGAAAGAAGGTTTCTCTCACGCCTTTAAAGGTGCCGCACATATCGCTGACAAAGATCTCGACGCCGCGTCGTTCCGCTCGATCAATGGAAGAGAAATAAGCGGCTAAATCCTTGCCGTAGCGCGTCGGAAGGATATCGATGATTCGATGGGCCTCTCCATCGGCCAAGGTGGTTTGGTACTTGCTTCCGCCGCTATCGCCCTTAAACTCGTCGATGCAAAAGACGCGAGGCAGCCGTTGACGGGGCACAAACAGACAAGCCACGATACGGAAAATACTCGTCGTTGAAATGCCCACTTCCCGCGCCAACTCCGACACAGAACGAATATCCCGAAAAGCATCCACCACATAAGCAATTAAACGCTTTGTCATCTGCTTGCCCTTGGCGGCAAAGGAAAGAGGTGCCTCAAAGCGCGCCCCGCAATCCTTGCAATCATACCGTGTCTTCTTAACCCGCAGAAGTACGTGCTTTCGGCGCATCGGTGCGTCCCGAAGCACTTGCTTCCGGTGATCGTGGACCCAAGCGTGGGTCGAGCCACAGTGAGGACAAACCCGATCATGAACGGGTTTGCAGTCAATGGTAATGAGCCGTCTTTCTTCTAAAACAGCGGTAACCTCGACGTCTTGGATTCCTAAAAGTAATGTGGTAATATTGTTTTGCACTTGTTTGCCCCCCTTTATTATGTTGTGGTGATTTAATTTTAGGTGATAGGGAAAACAAGTGCTATCTTTTTGCACAAAAATATCCATTGAGGAATTACTCCCCAATGGATATTATAGAGCCCCTTTTTTGATGGGCAAAATCGGGTTTGACAATTGATTAAATGCATGTTCTTCTATCATGTGCCACGTCAGTTCGTAAACGTGAAGCAACAGCATAGCATAAAAAGAATAAAACAGTTTGAACTTAATAAGAGAAAGATGGTGGAATCATATCAAACAAAATTTTGACAAGCGAAGCCTATAAAGATAGAATGGAATTGAAAAATGTTATTATAATAATATCAGGTAGGGAGAAAGACCGGTGCCTACACGCAAGAGGAATCGATAAAAGAGAACAGGGAGAATGGAGGATTCTAAATCCATAGGAGTTGCCACGGCTCATAGAAAACAATGGTGAAGGCTGTCAACCATGGATCAATGACATGAATCGAAACATTCCCATCATGTCGGTAAAAAAAGCAGCTCATACGGCATGCACTGACCCCCAAAAGTTGGACCAAGAAACCCAACCTTTGGGGGTCTTTTAATGGCAAAATACAGTTATGAATTGAAGAAGAAAATCGTCGAAGAATACTTGTCCGGGAAGACAAGTTACCGTGTCTTAGAATCAAAGTACCATGTTGGTAATTCGCAAATTTTGAAATGGGTCAACAATTACAAACATTTTGGCGATGAAGGCTTAATGCGCTCTAGAAATAAACGTGCGTACAGTGTAGAGTTTAAGATAAAAGACATTACACGCTACGGAACGAGCGAATGCAGCTACCAACGCCTGCCCCTACCGCCGCACCTTTCACTCCGATCGTGGCTGGAGCTACCAAATGACCGCCTATCAAGCCATGCTGAAAGAACACCACATCTTCCAAAGCATGTCGAGAAAAGGCAATTGCTGCGACAACGCACCCATGGAAAACTTCTTCAGCGTCCTGAAAAGAGAAATCTATGCAGACCACGTCTACCGAAGCCGGCAAGAACTGGTCCAAGCCATCGAACACTTTATCCGCTACTACAACAACGACCGAATCAAAGAAAAGTTAGGAGGTTTAAGTCCGAAAGAGTACCGTGAACGCATGAAATCCGCATAGAAGTAATAGTATGTAAAACAAAATCGAACAAGCGAAATGCTTACTCGATTAGGTTCAACTTTATGGGGGTCACTCCAGTTACTACGGGAGCTTTTTATAGACATTTTAATGATAAAGAAGATTTATTTATCAGTTTGGTTGCACCATTGCCAAAAGAACTTTCAGGTTTTTATGATAAGATCGAAGATGAATCTTTTCGAGATATAGAAAAAAATTATGGACGAGATTTAGCAGAAATCAATTTTGAGGGTTCAATTGAATCTACACTCTATACGTTTAGTAAGGAAGAATTATTTAATCTTTTGATATACAAAGCATATGGAATGAAATATGACAATTTTATAGAACTTCTTGTAGAAAAGGAAGATATAAACAGGCATAAAGCATTTCAACTTATATCAAAGAAAAAGAATATAAAAGCAGAAATCCCTAAAGAAGCAATGCATTTGTTAAACCATGCTTATATTAATGCTTTATGTGAAATTGTGATACATTCTAATACTGAAGAAGAAGTTAAAACAAACACTTGAATTATTTCAAAGTTTTTTATGATGGATGGGAAAAACTACGAGGTTTTTAAATATAAGGGCAAAGGCTTTTTAAGCCTTTATTTTTTCAACTTGATGATAACTAAGTTAGCGAACAAAGTTATTTATATATGGAGGTGCTGAAATGAAAGAAAAAATCCTGCTGTAATATTGTGGGAGCTTGCGTATAAGGAACATTCAAAATTGAAATCATCTGTATTTATATCAAGTATGGGTGTTATAGCGGGAATTGTTCCGTATATTGGCGTAAGTCGTATTTTAGTTAATTTATTAAATGGAATTGAAGAGAGTAAGGTTTATTTGCTTTGGCTTGGAATAGGTTTGTTATCGTATATTTTGAAATCAATCTTATATTTTCTGGCATTATCTGTATCTCAAAAAGCTACTTTTAGCGTACTGAAAGATATTCGTTTAAGAATGCTTGATAAATTACCAAAGATGCCTTTGGTATAAAACAATTTTTTATTATTAGCTTATTGGAACTTCATAAAAGGTTATGGTACTAAAAGACTTTAATAGCGAATGAATTTCATATAAGAGTCGACTTAAGTGAGATGTTGCAATCTCTTGGGAGCGTATATAACAGCAACTGATACTGATAATAGTTCTTGACAAAATAGTTAGAGAAGAGTAACATGCATACAGAGAGAGCTCTCGGTATATAAAAGTGAAGAAGGAGAGATGTTCCATGTCTAGGGTTAGGATGAACAAGGAAGAAAGAAAAAAGCAAATTCAGAATTATGCCCTAGATTTGTTCTTATCGCAAGGTTTTAAGAACACGACGATGGATGAAATTAGAGAAGCAAGTGGTTTATCGGCAGGAGGATTATATCATCATTATTCTTCCACCTATGAAATTCTATATGACATTATGAAAGATGGAAGTGTCTTAAGAGGGAAAAGTATTCAAAAGACTGTTGAAAGCTTTGGAAATACAATCAATCCACAGATTATGGCAGAGATATGGGTAGATAAAATGATAGCAGATAATAAATATATTCCTGTATATGTCATGTTTTTGTGCGAAATAAAAAATGATGTAAAACTTAATAAGCTATATAAAAAATTAAAAGCAATGACGATACAAGAATTTAGTCAACTTTTAAGGAAGTTAAACTATATACCACCAACGGAGGAAGAATTTGATTTTCTGACGAACATTATTAATTCAAGTTTATTGGGATGTGAAATTTTAAATGCAAGAGAGAATTATCTAAAAAATAGAGAGTATTTGCTTCTTATGTTAGAAAGTTATTTTGCAAAAATTGAGAAAAAAGGAAAGGAGGCTTCCATTGAAAAATAATTATATGAAACGTCTATGGCAGCTGGCAGAAGAAGAACATAAAGGTCTCAAGCTTTCCATTTTCTTGGCGGTTACTGGGGTTCTTTTAGGTATGTTGCCTTATTTTGGCGTGAGCAAAATTGTTTATGGTTTGTTTGCTGGAAATAAAGATTTTTCCTTCTACCTACCTTGGTGTTTTCTAATCTTGATTGGTTATTGCTTAAAACCAATTTTTTATGCCAAGGCCTTGGCAGAGTCCCATAAAGCAACTTTCTCTGTTCTAAGGAATGTACGAATCATGCTCTTGGAAAAGCTGCCTAGAATGCCTCTTGGTACGATTATTGATACCCATAGTGGTGATTTAAAGACAACCATTGTTGATCAAGTAGAAAAAATGGAACGACCTTTGGCTCACTTATTGCCTGAGATGACGGCGAATATTTTAGGGCCTGTATCCATCTTCATCTATCTATTAATTTTAGATTGGAGAATGGCTTTATTGTCACTCGTTTCAATTCCGGCAGGTATGTTTTTTATGTCATTAATTATGAAAGATTATGCAGAAGATTATAGTAAATCGGTTGCGAGCAATACCGAAATGAATAAAGCCATTGTTGAGTATGTTGGCGGAATTGAAGTGATTAAAACTTTTAATCAAGGCGAAAAATCCTATGGGAAATTCACCGATAAAGTGATAGCTAATGCTTCATTTTATTATCATTGGATGAAAAAATGTCAAATACCGGTGTCCTTATCCAAGAACATTTCACCAACCACTTTGATTACGGTATTACCTGTTGGTTGGCTTATGTTTATTAATGGAAGTTTAGAGATGTCAACCTTTATTACGACCATCATCCTTTCCTTTGGTATAGCCGGTCCTTTACTAGCGGCTATTAACTTTGTCGATGCCTTAGCTCAAACAGGAACAACCGTCGGACGAATTGATGAAGTCTTAAATGGGACAGAACAAGTTCATCGTAGAAAAAGAGTTCATTTTAAAAATCATGACATTGCTATCAGGAATCTCCATTTCTCCTATGAATCGGGAGAAGAAGTTATTAAAGGAATCGATATGGAAATTCAAGAGCGAAGTTTAAATGCCTTTGTTGGGGCAAGTGGCTCAGGAAAGTCAACCATTGCCAAGTTAATTGCTGGTTTCTGGGACGTAGAACAGGGAGAAATATCGATTGGTGGAGTTAATTTACTCAATATTCCACTTGAACAACTCTATAACTTAGTTTCTTTTGTTTCGCAGGATATTTTCCTTTTTAACGATACAATCATGGAAAATATTCGAATGGGCAAGCCTTCGGCTAGCGATGAAGAAGTGATTGAAATTGCCAAAGCTTCTGGTTGTCATGATTTTATTATGTCTTTAGAGCATGGATATCAGACCAAAGTAGGGAGTGGAGGAAACCATTTATCAGGCGGTGAAAAACAGAGGATCACCATTGCTAGAGCCATGATAAAAGATGCTCCAATTATCATATTAGATGAAGCGACGGCTTATATTGATCCTGAAAATGAGCAAGTTTTACAAAATGCAATTAATAAGCTTATTCAGGGAAAAACTATCATTATGATTGCTCATAGGTTATCAACAATAACCAATGCAGACCAGATTTATCTCATTGATCATGGCAAACTTGTAGCAAGTGGCAATCATGAAGAACTTCTTAAAGAAAATAAACTTTATCAAGCCATGTGGGAAGCACATATCGGTGGAAAGGAGGTGGCTTAGATGTTAAGTGGACTTCGAAAGATATGGGCATTTGCAGATAAGGAACGAATAAATTTAAACAAGTCTGTTATTTTTGAATTTGTGTATGCCATCTTCAATATGTTGCAAATAGGAGCCATTTACTTTGTGCTTCAAGCCTTGGTGACAAAAGATTTTAATTCCTTTATAGCACTGAAGGTTTTTCTTATGCTGTTGGTAAGTATTGTCGGAAGGTCTTCTGCCAACTATTTTGCTCAATTAGATCAAACGCATGCTGGGTATTTTATGGTAGCTAATCGAAGAATAAGTATAGGAAAAATGCTGAAGACGGTTCCAATGGGATTCTTTAATGAAAATAATATTGGAAAAGTGACTGGTGTTTTAACAACTGTTCTAGATGACGTTGAGAATACAGCTCCTATGGTTTTAGTTGTTATGATGAGTGGCTTCATTAACTCATTTGTGTTCACCCTGATGATTTTATTTTTCGAGTGGAGAAATGGGCTGATTGTTATAGCAGGAACGGTTTTATATCTATATATTACTTCTGTCATGGAAAAAAAGTCGAGGACACTTGCTCCAAAAAGGCAAGAGGCACAATCTCTTTTAGTAGAAACGATCTTGGAATATATCCAGGGAATGCCGATCATTAAATCCTTTAATTTAACAGGAAAAGGAGACCAAACCGTACGCTCGGCACTAGAAGAAAGTCGCTCAGCCAATCTAGCCTTGGAGAAATTATTTACACCCTATACCATCGGGCAAGAGCTCGTTTTAAGAATTTCCAGTGTTGCCATGATTGTCCTTTCACTTTATTTTTATATCAATGGCACCATGGATTTATTGAAAGCAATTATGTGTATCATCATGTCATTCCTGGTGTTTGCAAGTATTCAATCCGCAGGATCCGCCATGGCGACATTAAGAGTTGCAACAAGTTCTATAGAACAAGTAGAAACAACAGAAAATATGCCTCAGATGGATATTGAGGGCCAGAAGATTACGCCTCATCATACAGATATTGAATTCAATAATGTTAGCTTTTCTTATGATAAAATACCTATTTTAAGGGAGGTTTCCGTTCATATTCCGGAAAAGGCTATGACAGCCATTATTGGACCAAGTGGATCTGGTAAGAGCACCATGTGTTCGCTTATTTCTAGATTTTGGGACGTGGATCAAGGCAGCATATCGATTGGAGATGTCAATATTAAAAACTACACGCTTGAATCCTTAATGGATTTAATTAGCACCGTATTCCAAAATGTTTATCTTTTCCAAGATACCATCGAAAATAATATAAAATTTGGCAAACCACAAGCTAAGAAGGAAGAAGTCATAGAAGTAGCAAAAAAGGCTCAATGCCATGACTTTATTATGAATTTGCCGGAAGGCTATCAAACCATCATAGGCGAAGGTGGCACCTCTCTTTCAGGCGGAGAAAAACAAAGAATATCTATTGCCAGAGCCATGATAAAAGATGCACCCATCATTATTTTTGATGAAGCAACGGCCAATGTAGACCCTGAAAATGAGGATAAGCTTCAGAACGCCATGGAAAGTTTAACGAAGGACAAAACCGTGATTATGATCGCCCATCGATTAAAAACGATTCGAAATGCAGATCAAATTATTGTTTTGCGAGACGGGATAATTGAGGAGAATGGAAAGCATGAAGATTTAATTAGAAAAGAAGGCACTTATAAAAAATTTATAGAAGCAAGAGAAGGAACAGAAAGCTGGAAGATTAAACATAATAAGGAGGATTTCAATGAAGAATCGATTAACAGCAAAGGATTTAATTAACGTAGGAATTTATACGGCTATTTACTTAGTCATATTTTTCGTAACAGGAATGATAGGGGCGGTGCCAATACTTTATCCCACCATATTTATATTGACCCCAATATTAACAGGTATTCCATTTATGCTATTTCTAACCAAGGTAGAAAAGTTTGGAATGGTATCTCTAATGGGAATCATTTTAGGAGTATTTTGGTATTTTATGGGTTACACTTGGCTAGCACCAGTCGTGTATATTCCAATGGCAATTATTGCTGATGTAGTTATGAATACTAAAAAGTATAAAAGTTTTAAAGTTAATACAATAGGATTCTGGTTGTTTTCATGTGCCGAGTTAGGCTGTCAGATGCCAATGTGGGTTATGGCAGATACCTATATGGAAGGAGTAAAACAACAAATGGGAGAGCAATTTGCGACCGATTTAGCGAAATATATGCCACCATGGATGGGAATTGCTGCAATTGGCATCATGTTTGTTGGAGCGGTGATAGGTGCTAATATAGGAAAGAAAATGTTGAAAAAACACTTTGAAAGAACTGGAATTGCTTAATGGAGGCTTACAAAACTTATATTCCCCCAGTAAAGAGAGGCTTTTATTTAGATCCGAGAACAAAAATATTATTCATGGTATTCATTAGCACTATAATGTTTTTTGTCTATGACAATATAGGTATAGATATAGCGATAGTTTCTATCGCTATATTCTTGCTTGTATCTAATAAAAATTACAAAACTGCAACCATATATGGAATTTTATTTGTTTTGGCTGTTATTTCAAGCAAAACTAAAAATATGTATGAATTACCATCCATATTAAACATGATTAATGTATTGCTCAACTCATTAGTCATAAGGCTTTTTCCTATTTTCATGATGGGATACTATACGATTAGTTCCACCAAACCAAATGAATTTATATCAGCTCTCGAAAAATGGAAGATACCAGAGGCGTTTATTATTCCTGTTTCTGTAGTATTTCGTTTCATACCTACTCTAAATGAAGAAAATCAGGCAATATCAAATGCTATGCGAATGAGGGGGATACGATTTAATAGTAAAAAAACAAAAGCCAATCCATCACTATTTTTAGAGTACAGAATTATCCCACTACTGTTTTCTGTTGTCAAAATAGGTGATGAACTTTCCGCATCAGCATTAACAAGAGGATTAGATAATGTTCAAGGCAGAACGAGCCTTGTTGAGGTTAAATTTAGAAAATATGATTTTTTGATTTTTCTATTGATGATAGGATTGCTAGTTTGGGCTTTAGTATGAGGGGGAAAGAGATGATAAAATTTAACAATGCTAGCTTTACCTATAAGAGCAAAGAAAGACAAGTTGGCGTTTTTAATATAAGTTTATCCATTGAAGAAGGAGAATTTATACTACTAACAGGTGAGTCTGGATGTGGAAAAACTACTCTAACGAGACTAATTAACGGCCTTTCCCCTGAATATTATACGGGAGATTTACAAGGTGAAGTGGAGATCAATGGAGAAAAAGTAGGACAAACTAGTATTCAATCACTTTCAAAGATTGTCGGCTCTGTATTTCAAAACCCAAAATCACAATTTTTTAATGTGGATTCTACAAGTGAAATAGCTTTTGGACTTGAGAATATGGGTGTTGATAGAATGGAGATGCGTGACAGGATAGGAAAGGTAGCTTATGCATTAAACATTCATGAACTGTTAGATAGGAATCTATTTAATTTATCAGGTGGTGAAAAGCAAAAAATTGCTTGTGCATCTACAGCTGTGATGGAAGCCCCTATTTTAGTTTTAGATGAACCTTCATCAAATTTAGACATTGAAAGCATTGATGATTTAAAAAATATACTTAAATATTGGAAACAACAAGGCAAAACGATTATCATAGCTGAACATAGGTTATTTTATTTAATGGATTTGGTCGACCGAGTTATTTATATGAAAGATGGTCGAATTAGCAAGAATTATAGCATTGAGGAATTTAAAGATATTTCAGACAAGAAGTTGCACGAGATGGGATTAAGATCTTCTAATATTCCTAAGTTTGAGAGTAAAGACATTGAGTATACCAATGAAATAGCACTTGAGAATTTTTGTGTATATTACAATAAAGTGGTTGGATTAGAAATTAATCATCTAGATCTTCCTAGAAAACATATAATAGGAATTCTTGGGAAAAATGGTGCTGGAAAATCTACCTTTGCCAATTGTCTGTGTGGTATTGCAGATGAATCAACAGGGATAATGAACTTAGAAGGAAAAAGCTACGATAGCAAAGAAAGGCTTGAGATTTCTTATATGGTCATGCAAGATGTGAATCACCAACTCTTTACAGAAAGTGTCAAAGAGGAAATTTCACTTAGCCTTAGTTCAGATGAAATAAGTGGACAAGTAGATGAGATTTTAGCTCAATTTAATTTGTTGGAATTAAAAGAGTTCCATCCCATGTCGCTATCCGGAGGACAAAAGCAAAGAGTAGCTTTAGCTAGTGCCCTTGCTTCAAATAGTCGCATACTAATATTAGATGAACCTACCTCTGGTCTGGATTATCATAATATGTTAGATGTGGCTCAAAGTATAAAGCAGATGAAAGATAAAACTGTTTTCCTCATCACTCATGATCCTGAATTACTAAAGGAGTGTTGTGATTATTTTATTTTTTTGGAAAACGGACAAGTGGAATGGTCAGGAAACTATACTGAAGAAAATATCCACAAATTAAATGATTTCTTTAAAACACAAAATCAATAATTACTTTCAAATTTAAGGAGAAATCTAATGGAAAAAGAAGATAAATTATTAAAAGAAAAACCTTTTAAACTTATGTTAGAACTTTCTGTTCCCGCTATTATCGGTATGGTGGTTATTGGCTTATACCCTCTAATGGATGGAATATTTGCTGGACAGATATTAGGTCAACAGGCTATGACAGCTGTAGGCATAGCTATGCCAATGACCTATATCAACTCAGGGATATCCACTCTAATAGGAGTAGGTTCAGCATCAATATTGTCCAGAGCTATGGGGCGTAAAGATCAGCAAACAATAGATAAGATAATGAGCAATCTCCTGTTTTGGGTTGTCTTGTTATCAGCCATTGTTACTGTACTGGGGCTTGTATTTACCAACCAATTGCTTTCTATTATGGGAGCAACACCAGATATACAGACTCTTGCAGTTAGATATATGAAAATTATTTTCATAGGCTCATTGTTTGTAAACTTTACGCAGGCTTCCAACATGGTACTTCGTGGTGAGGGCCTGATGAAAGATGCCATGATAATAATGGGAACAGGTGCTTTGATAAATATTGTGCTAGACCCTATTTTTATGAGAGCAATGGGTGATAGTGGAATAGAAGGAGCAGCGATCGCTACCGTTATAGCACAGGTTATCCAAACTCTCATGACAATTTATTATTTCAAAAAGAAAAACAAGACAGTAAAAATAAAAGGCATAAAAGCAAACAAGGCTATCTATAATGAGATGTTCGGAGTTGGAGTTTCTGCTATGCTGTTTCAAGTATTATCCATATTGCAACAAACTCTTTTGTATAATTCCGCTTTTGCAAATGGTGGAGAAAGTGCTGGCTCAATTATTGCCGCATCTCTTAGAGTGTTCTCTTTCTCATTTATCCCATTATGGGGTATGAGTCAAGGTTTACAACCAGCTATAGGAGCAAACTTTGGAGCTAAAAACTATGATAGGGTAAAAGAAATATTCAAAGTTTTCACTATTAATGCAACTATTTTGGCAGCTACATTCTGGATTCCGTCATTAATCTTTACTGGAAAACTTTTAGGCTTATTTGGATTAGAAGGTCAAGTATTGATTCAAGGAATACCAGGTTTTAGAATATTTTATAGTGCTTTTATAACTTATGGCATTATGATTATGTGTATCACATTCTTCCAAGCAGTAGGAAATGGAAAATCAGCAGGGTTGTTAGTTATGCTAAGGCAAATCATCTTATTTGTGCCTGCTGTATTTATACTTCCAAAATTACTTGGACTTACAGGTGTATGGTTAGCAGAACCAATACCAGATTTCATTGTATTTTTGATTGGACTTTGGAAATATAAAAAGACGATTCGAAATTTTTATCAAGCATGAAAACGTGAGAGGAGAAGATAATGAAAAAGAAAAGCTTAGCAATAGGATTAACAATTTTAGGTATTGTTTTAACTTTAGCTAGTAAAAAAGCAATAGAACACAAAAAATTAAATGTCTAGAAAGTGTTTAAATAGGGTTTGGGAGAATCCCAAAAATTAATAAAACTTGGCAGAGAATTGCACTGACCCCCAAAAGTTGGACCAAGAAATCCAACCTTTGGGGGTCTTTTAATGGCAAAATATAGTTATGAATTGAAGAAGAAAATCGTTGAAGAATACTTGTCCGGGAAGTCAAGCTATCTCGTTTTAGAGGATAAATATCAAATTGCTTATTCACAGATCAGACGCTGGGTGAACAATTACAAACATTTTGGCGATGAAGGGTTAATGCGCTCTAGAAATAAACGTGCGTACAGTGTAGAGTTTAAGTTAGAAGCCATCACACGCTACGAAACGAGCGAATGCAGCTACCAACAATTGGCCCTTGAACTCGGTTTAACAAATCCATCCATGATTGTTAACTGGCGCAGGAAATACCGAGAGGAGGGCATTGAGGGTCTGCGACCACACAAGCGAGGGAGACCTGTGACGAAGAAAGACGACCGCAATCAAGCACCAAATCCTTCAAAGTCGAGTGAAGATCTTGATGCTTCCACACGGGAGGCATTGGAAAATCGCATCAAAGAATTAGAAGCTGAGAATCGGAAACTTACCATTCAAAAAATGTTCTGGGAGCAATTAAGGAGTTTGGAGAGGGAAGAAGCAACGAACAAAAGGCGAAGATCGTCGCCAAACTCCGAGAACAATTCCAACTAACCGAGATCCTCGCCGCCATTAACTTTCCAAAATCCACTTTCATGTATTGGCAGAAAAAGTGGAACGAAGAAGACAAAGACCAAGCCTTGAAAGATGAAATCTTGTCCATCCGACGCGAACACAAAGACTACGGCTACCGAAGGATCCATCTGGAGCTGAAGAACCGGGGTTGGGCGATCAACAAAAAGAAAGTTCAACGACTGGTTCAGGTCATGGGCCTTCAAGTCCATGCCTATGGCAGGAAATACAAGAAGTACAACTCGTACAAAGGCGTCGTCGGCAAAATCAAGAAGAATCGAATCAACCGCCGCTTCAACACCTCCGTTCCTTACCAAAAAATTACCACCGACACCACGGAATTCAAATACTACGTCGAAGATCAAACAGGAAAACTTCAAACAAAGAAACTCTACCTCGATCCGTACATGGACATGTACAATCTGGAAATCATCAGCTACGTCCTCTCCGATCAACCCAACGGCGTCACCATGCTACGAGGCTTAGAAGAAGCCATCGAACAGACCAACGGCTGCCCCTACCGCCGCACCTTCCACTCCGATCGCGGCTGGGGCTATCAAATGACCGCCTATCAAGCCATGCTGGAAGAACACCACATCTTCCAAAGCATGTCCAGAAAAGGCAACTGCTACGACAACGCACCCATGGAAAACTTCTTCAGTGTCCTGAAGAGAGAAATCTACGATGGCTACGTCTACCGAAGCCGGCAAGAACTCGTGCGATCTATCGAGCGCTTTATCCGCTACTATAACAACGACCGAATCAAAGAAAAGCTAGGAGGCATGAGTCCAAAAGAGTACCGTGAACGCATGGAATCTGCATAAAAAGAAGAGTATGTAAAACAAAATCGAGCAAGCGAAATGCTTACTCGATTAAGTCCAACTTTATGGGGTCACTCTACCCAGAGGGCTGCTTCATTAATTTTTTCGTAAGTGTCCGTAAACTTACTGTGCTTGCTACAAAAGAATGATTGTAGATCAAGTATTAAGCATATTTTAAATTTCTTTTTTTGTAGCATAAATATAGGGATCGTTGTAGTGGAAAATGACATTTACTTTTTCACATATGTGAAGTATACTTCATATACGAAGTATACTTCACATTTTGTGAGGAGGATTTATGAAAAACATTCTTAAAGAATTAAGAGAAAGTAAAAATTGGACTCAAAAGGAGTTATCAATTAAACTTGGAGTTTCGACGAGAACAATAATCTCATTAGAAAAGGGACAATTTAATCCCTCTATAATGGTTGCTTACAAATGTAGCTTAATATTTGGATGTCCAATAGAAAAAATATTTTGTCTTGAAGAAAATTACGATAATGATAGGAAAGAGGTTTTAAGGTAAATAATATGGATTATATGAGCCATCTTTATGGAAGAAATAAGAAAAAAATAATTGAGAATTCAAAGGGCAGGATTCATCAATACTGTAACTTGGAAAATGAAAAATACATAATTACAGAATATGAAGTTTTTAAGGGAGTTAGAGTGTTTTATAATGACATACACACATCAAAAATAATAAGTAATGCATCTGAAACATCATTTAACGACATGCGATATGAAATCAATCATTGCAGAGAAGGAAGATTTGAGTGTGTATTGAGAGATGGAACAGCTACTTATATGGAGGCTGGAGATTTTGCGATTAACTTAATGAGCAATAATGCTAAAGAATCATTTTTTCCTATAAGTCATTATCATGGGGTAACCTTTTGCATAACCCCATCAGAATTTGATGAAGAATTAAAACTATTAGAAAAAATGTTTGAAATTAGCTACGAAGATATTTTAAAAGAACTTTGTAGTAATAATAACCTTTTTATACAACATGCCACATCAGAGATAGAACATATTTTTGCTGAAATATATAAAGTTCCTGATTATATTGTGATTGGATATTTGAAAGTAAAATTTCAAGAATTATTCTTGTATCTTACAACAGTAAAAAATAATGCTCCGTATTGTAGTAGGCAATATTTTGGTAAAAGTAATATTGAGATTGCAAAAAAGATCAACGAATATGTATCACAAAATTATAGTGAAACAATAACTTATGAAAAATTGTCTGAAAAGTTTAATATAAAAATCACAACAATGAAAAACTGCTATAAAAATGTTTTTGGTGAAACAGTTAATGATACGATAATAAAGAAGCGATTGGCAGTTGCAGCAAATCTATTACGACAATCTTCCCTTTCTATTTCTGAAATTGCTCTTAATGTGGGTTATACTGATCATTCTAAATTCTCTAATGCATTTAAGAAGAAATATAACCTCACACCTTCTGAATATAAAAGAATATCTAAAACAGCACGTTCGGTCTGATTGAGCAAGATTTTTTGGTTAGATGGTGCTAACATAAGTGTAGCTTTATAGAAAAGGAGGAACATTTATGGAAAGTACAAAAAAATTATCAGTCAAAGACCTGGCTACTATAGGAATCTTTTCTGCAATTATGATTGTGGTCTTTATCGCTTTTTCGATGATCACAGGAGCATCTTTATTTTTTAACATGATTCTTAATGCGGTATTTACAGCGTTAATTTTGGGACCATTTTTCGTTTATATGGCGATGAAAGTTGGAAAGCCCGGAGTTGCTCTAATTTATAATATCTTACAAGCAGTTTTGGCAACTGTGTTTATGGGACCGTTTATGATTCCATGGTTCGTAGGTGGCGGTATCATCGCAGAATTATCTATGATAGGCACTGATAGTTATAGAAATATAAAAAGAATTACGATTGCTTGGATTATTACATCTCTTACAAGAGCTGCTCATGGAATGAGTGAAATATGGTTCTTTAAAGATGCGTTTCTTAAAACAGGAGTGTCTCCAGAACAAGTTCAAGTTCAAACACAATACTATACAGATGCAAAATGGGTCATTATTTCTTTAGCACTAACTGTGGTGGCGGCTGCAATTGGATGCTATTTAGGGAATAAAATGACAGAAAAGCACTTTAGAAAAACAGGTATCATAAAGTAATGCATTTGGACTTGCGCTCCAAAGTTGCGGTATTTTTTAGTACAGTATTTTTGGCTTCGGTATTGTCCAAAGATACTGTATTTTTTTTGCTGACCGTCATCCTATTACTATATGTTGCTGCACTAGGATATAGCAAATCTACCGTAAAAATTGTGCTTGCGATAACAATCATTAGCATTATGAGATTGATTTCAAAAGGAAACGGATTTGGCGTTATGCTTCCTGAAATGTTTCTTTTTATAGTTATCAGGACATTGGTTATTATTTTATCTGTAATACCGATTATAAAAACACCTCCGGGTGAATTGATGGCTGTGATGAAGAAAATGAAAGTACATAGGAATATAGCGTTACCACTTATTTTTATGATGAGATTTTTTCCTGTAGTAAGAAGTGAATTTTCAGAGATCATTGATTCATTAAAATTAAGAGGCTTAATTTCTTTTAGAAAGCCGCTTATTACAATGGAGTATTTATTTGTACCTATGATGTTCTCTTCTTCTAAAATTGCTGAGGAATTGGCTGCGGCATCTGAAGTAAGAGGAATCTCTGCCAATGGAAAACATACATCAAGGAGGGAAATAAAATTTAGAAAATTTGATTTTCTTGTAATCATATTGACCGTTCTGTTAACAGTGGGTCTGTACTTTATGGAAGGAGTAATGATGAAATGATTAAATTTGAAAATGTGAGCTTTTCATATAATCAGGACTCCCGAAATATTATTGAAAATATCAACTTAGAAATTAAAAAGGGAGAAGTTGTAGCCTTTATTGGAGCCAGCGGATGTGGAAAGACGACGCTGACAAGAATTATCAATGGACTTGCGTATAAGTTTTATGGCGGAAAGCTAAATGGAAACATTACAATAGATGGAATAAATCCATGTGAAAAAGAATTGTATGAAATAGGAAGAAGAGTGGGTTCAATTTTTCAAAATCCTAAAAGTCAATTTTTTACGGAAAATGTAGAAGATGAAATTGCATTTGGATTGGAAAATTATGGTGTAGACCGAGAAAAAATTTCGAGAAGAATTAGAGAAGCACTTTCCTCAATCAATGGAGAAAATTTAATTGATAAGAGCTTATTTCATCTTTCAAGTGGAGAAAGACAAAAAATCGCAATTGCTTCCATCAATGCTCTTGATCCACCAATTTATGTTTTTGATGAGCCGTCAGCCAATCTTGATATGAAAAGTGTAGAAGCTTTAAGAAAACTGATGCTGTCATTGAAAACACAAGGGAAAACGATGGTGATTTCCGAACACAGAATTTATTATTTGAAAGATCTTGTTGATAAATATTACTATCTTGAAAATGGCGAGATTAGAAACTCATTTTCAGAAAAAGAACTTCTTTCATGTTGTAATCTTTCATGTTGTAATGACTTTTTTAGAACAGCGGGGTTAAGATCATATTCTTTAGAATGCGTTGTACCAAAAACAAAGAAAATAAAAGAAGTAAATTCGATGGAGTTAGATAAAATATGCTTTTCATACAAGAATGAGAAGATCATAAGTGAGTTAAGTTATTCATTTAAGAGTGGAAATGTGTATGGAATCATGGGAGATAACGGTGTAGGTAAAAGCACATTATTTAAAATCTTAAGTGGATTATTGAAAGAACAGAAAGGCAATTTATTGATAAATGGCGAAAAAATAAAGAAAACAAAAAGAAAGAGAAGAATATACTATCTGTCAAACAATCCTGATAGTAATTTATTTGAGGTTTCTCTCGAAGATGAGTTGAAATTAAATGATTCAAAGGCAGATATCGATTTCATCTTGCATCAGTTCCATTTGGAAACTGTTAAAGATTTACATCCTCAAATTTTGTCAGGAGGTCAGAAACAGAGATTGACTATTGCAGCAGCAGAACTTTTAAAAAGAGATGTATTTTTGTTTGATGAGCCAACAAGTGGATTAGATGGAAATAATATGAGAATTATTTCTGAAAGAATGAAAGAACTTCAAGAAAAACAGAAAATCATACTTATCATTTCACATGATTATGAGTTTCTAATGACTTCTTGCAACAAAGTATTATATTTAGACGGGCAATCATTTAAAGAGTTTTCTGCGGAGAATGATAAAGAAAAAATATTGGAAATATTA
The DNA here is from genome assembly GCF_025566985.1 of Aedoeadaptatus acetigenes. Classification (NCBI taxonomy): domain Bacteria; kingdom Bacillati; phylum Bacillota; class Tissierellia; order Tissierellales; family Peptoniphilaceae; genus Aedoeadaptatus; species Aedoeadaptatus acetigenes. The sequence continues at coordinate 121,348 of NZ_JAOQJD010000001.1, read as the reverse complement.
AAAGGTGAGGTGAAGAACTATGATTAATAGCGGATTATTAAAGTATTCCGGCAAGTACAAATATCTAACTGTTTTGTCGTGTGTACTATCCATTTTGAGTGCTGCAATTTCAATTGTTCCGTTAGTTTGTATCTATCAAATTATAAGATTATATGTCGAAAACTTAAGTACGAAAAGTATTATGCATTATGGAGAAATCGCTGTGATTTCATCTGTTTTAGGCATTGCTTTGTATTTTGTGGCATTGTCTTTAGCCCATATATCTGCTTTTAGAGTTGCTAAAAATTTGAAATCACAAGCAATTAATAAAGTGATAGATATGCCATTAGGCTTTTTTGAAATGAGGTCTACAGGTGAGATTAGAAAAATTATTGATGAAAACACCATTTTAACAGAAGATTTTTTAGCACATAAATTACCGGATTTTGCGGCGACTGCAATTATGCCACTTATCATTGTAATTAGTTTTTTCTTTTTTGATTGGAGATTAGGTGCTGCTTGCTTTATCCCGTTAATCATTTCTGTGATATGTATAAAGATGATGATGGGCGGAGAAAATAAATTTATGATGGGTAAAATCATGACATTGCAAGAGCAGATGAACAAAGAAGCTGTTGAGTATGTTCGTGGTATACCGATTATCAAAGTATTTCAGCAAACTGTATTTAGCTTCAAAAAATTTCATAATACGATTATGAGTTATAGAGATTTGGTGACAGGCTACGCAAAAGCTTGTCGTATGCCTAAAACTATTTTCGGGGTTATGTTAAATAGTTTTTTTGTGTTTTTGATAGCTGTAGCTGTAGTTTTATTTAATTCAGCAAGCGATCCAATCGCAGTATTTTTGGATTTGATTTTTTTCATATTACTTAGCCCTTTAATTTCTACAACAATGATGAGGCTGATGATGACTGGAGAGAACTTAATTCAAGCAAAGGAAGCTTTAAATAGAATTGAAACAATTATCTGTGATGATTCATATATAGAAAATGGTAGTGATGAATTTCCTGAAAATACAGAAATTGTTTTTTCGGATGTTTGTTTTTCATATCCTGAGCAAGAAAAAAATGTTATAGAGCATGTATCGTTTGAAATTTCAAAAAATCAAAAGGTTGCTTTTGTTGGTTTATCAGGCTCTGGAAAAAGTACCATTCTTTCTTTAATAGGGAAATTTTTTAAGGCTAACTCAGGAACGATAACGATTGGTAGCAAGAATATAAATGAAATAAGAAATAGTGAACTTATGAAAAACATTTCCTTTGTTTTCCAAGACAGCAAACTATTTAATGGAACATTACTTGAAAATATACGAGTAGGCAATCCTGATGTACCGTTAGAAAAAATTGATGAAGCTATAAAAATTGCACAGTGTCAAAGTATTATTGATAAACTTCCGAACGGTATAAATAGTATTTATGGTAGTAAAGGTATTTTCCTTTCTGGTGGAGAAAGACAGAGAATTGCGCTGGCAAGAGCTTTTGTTAAAGATTCTCCAATTATTGTTTTTGATGAAGCAACATCAGGTTGTGATGCTGAAAACGAATTTTATATCAATAAAGCGATTACGGAAATTTCAAAGAATAAAACAGTAATTTTGGTAGCTCATAGGTTAAATACTGTAATTGATGCTGACAAAATAATTGTTATGGAAAAAGGGAAAATCGTTGAGCAAGGTACTCATAATGATTTAGTTGAAAACAATGGAGCATACGCAAATATGTGGAAACAATATCAGAGTGCTTCAGATTGGAGGCTATAAAATGTTCGATAAAATACAAGAAAAATACTCTTTGTCTGATGCTGAAGCAATGCTGATTAAAAAAGGTATACTATTTAACGCATTATCCAATATTTCTAAAATGCTGCCTGTTGGAATATGTGCTTATGTATTATTGCAAATGTATTCAATCATTACAAATAAAAATCATAGTGCCGAATTGCCTATTGTAATGTATTTAGGGGTATCTGCGATAGTAATTTTACTTATGATTTTGCTATCGTATGTAGAATACACAAAAAACTTTATTGATATTTATCAAGAAAGTGCAAATCGAAGAGTTAGTATTTCAGAATTTCTAAGAAAACTTCCATTAGAATTTTTTGCAAAAAGAGATGTTTCTGATCTTACTACCGTAGTAATGACAGATACATCGGGGATTGAACATGCTTTGGCTCATGTTATTCCTCAGTGTTATGGAACATTGTTGTCCACAATAGTGATTTTTCTGTCGATGTTAATATTTAACTTTAAAATGGCAATGTCATTATTTTGGGTAATACCGATTGCTTTTGCAGTAGTTCTATTATCCAGAAAACTTCAAAAGAGATACAATGAAAAGTTTAAAAGTGAAAAGCTGGCATCGTCTGATCAAATACAAACAACACTTGAAATGATTAAGGAGATAAAGTCGTTTTCTTTGGAAGAAAAACAGAAAACATCTATAAAAATTCAGTTGGATGCGTTTGAAAAGAAACAGAGAGAATCTGAATTGTTTTCTGCAACAATTTTAGCGTCAGCACAGATGATTCTTAAATTAGGTATAGCAACCGTAATTTTGGTAGGAGCTTATTTGCTGTTGCATGGAGAAATTGATTTATTCACATACATTATTTTCTTGTTTTCTGCTGGTTTAATATATGATCCTATTCACGCATTGATGAATTCTTTAACAGAGATTTTCTCTACAGATGTATTCGTTAAAAGAATTGATGATATAAAAAAAGAGCATATCAATGTTGAGCCATTTTATGCAAAAGAAGATGATATGAGCATTAAGTTTGATAATGTAACTTTCGGATATGAGGATGAAGATGTTCTTCAAAATGCTACATTTACAGTAAAATCTGGTTCAAAAACAGCATTGGTAGGTTCTTCAGGTTCCGGTAAATCGACTGTATTGAAGTTAGCCGCCGGATTTTATAAAGCAAGATCAGGCAAGGTACTTTTAGCGGGAACTGATATTTCAAAGGTAGATGATGAATCCTTATTGCAATATTATTCCGTAGTTTTTCAGGATGTATTACTGTTTGATGGAACAATCATGGATAACATTCGACTGGGAAATAAAAACGCAACGGATGATGAAGTAATAGAGGCTGCAAAATTAGCGAATTGCGATAGCTTTGTATCAAATTTACCTGATGGATATATGACTACAATCGGTGAAAACGGGAAGCTGCTATCGGGTGGTGAAAAACAAAGAATATCAATAGCAAGAGCAATTATTAAGGACGCCCCAATTGTTTTGCTTGATGAGGTTACTTCAGCATTAGATATTCAAAATGAAAACCTAATACAGAAAGCAATTAGCAATATAACCAAAGACAAAACAGTTATAGTAATCGCTCATAAATTAAATACAATCAAAGATTGCGATAATATTTTAGTCTTTGATAAGGGGAGAATTGTTGAACAAGGTACGCATGAAAAATTATTAGAGAAAAATGGATATTACAAAAAATTATATGATATGAGTGCGTGAATATTTTGAAATGGAAAAGAGAGGAAAATTTATGTAATTGAAAGCATAGATGGCGGAAGAACATGGAAAAGTTTATGTATCTATTTGAAAAAATAAATAGGCCGATTGTAAAATCAAGTTGAGCATGTAGCAAGAAAGAGCCCATGAGGCAGCTCTTTGGTAAAATGTAATAGCACAAACCACATTCACAAGGAGTCAAGCCCTATGGACCGCCTGCATTCTACCACAACTGAGCACAGGAAGGGACAACATCTTTCATTTGAGCACAGGGCGTTGATACAGACCCGTCTCAAGGACGGCTGGAGCGTCAACAGGATCGCCGGAGAGATTAGTTGCGCGCCGAACACTGTCCGCAATGAGATCAAGGGGGGAACAGTGGTACTGTACAAAGGAAACATCCTCCCCTATAAAGCCGCCGCCGGACAAGCCACTTATAAGAAAAACCGCCAGGTGTGCTGCAGGCACTACAAGTTTCTCGAGAAAGCCGATTTCTTCTCGTTTGTTGAGAGAAAGTTCTTCGAAGACGGGTGGTCGCTGGATGCCTGTGTCGGCTACGCTCTGAAGGAAGGTCTGTTTACCAGAGATCAGATCGTTTACACAAAGACGCTTTACGGCTACACGGATCTCGGGCTGCTCGGCATCAGGAACATCCATCTTCCCGAGAAACTCCCTCGATCCCCCAAAAAGGAACGGAATCGTGCAAACAAGCGGATTCTGGGTCGAAGTATCGAGGAAAGTCAATGGATATTATAGAGCCAAATTATTATAATATTATCAGGTGGGGAGAAAGGCCGGTGCCTACACGCAAGGGGAATCGATATAAGAGAACAGGGAGAATGGAGGATTCTAAATCCATAGAGGTTGCCACGGCTCATAGAAAACAATTGTGAAGGCAGTCAACCATGGATCGATGACATGAATCGAACCATTCCCATCATGTCGGTTAATAAAACAGCTCAGACGGCAAGGTTCCATTTTTAAATAAGGGAATCGAAATGATTGGAGGCGGCGTATGAAGAGTAAAAATAGACTTGGCCAAAAATTCGCCTTAGAAAGACGCTGTTTTTACGCCATTAGCCTATTGGCAGCGGGGCTGTTTGTCCTGGCATGGTTTTACCCCGAAAGCGACCTGTCCAAAACCTCTCTATTAGCACGAGGTGTCGTGATGGATCAAGGCGATCTTCTCTGGTCCATTTTTTTCTTAATATCGTTTATCGCCATGATTATGGGTTTGCTCTTTACGCCTAAAAATCTCCTCATAGGGGTCATACTAATTCTTTTATCGGCACCCCATGTGTTCCTCTTGTTAATCTTTACAGGCCTAGGCCTCGGCGAGGGAAGTTTGTATCAAGGCATCGTATCTGCGATTCGAGCCTATCTGATGGTCCTTAGTCTTGGTTTAATCCGGTGATATAGAGTCGCTACATTTGACTGTGATGTTGATTATTGGGGATCTGGCGAAAGCCGGGTTCCTTTTTTGTCTCAAAGCATCAAAAGATGCTAATTGTATGGGGAATGGCGGAAAATGTTTGCATTTTAATTGAGAAAGGTGTTGATTTAGCGTATACTAAATAGAAGGGAGGGATTAGATGAATTTTTACGAAATTTCCGCCAAAGACATTCACGGTATGACCGTCGATTTCAGCGATTACGAGGGCAAGGTGGTTCTCGTGGTGAATACGGCGAGCCTCTGCGGATGCACCCATCAGTACGAAGGGCTCCAGCGCATTTACGAGCGCTACAAAGACGACGGCTTTGTCGTTTTCGGTTTTCCCTGCAATCAATTCGGGTCTCAGGAGCCGAAAGACGAGTCGGCAATCGAGGAATTTGTAAAATCCCGCTTCGGCATTACCTTTCCCATGTTTTCTAAAGTCGACGTAGTGGGGGACAATGCCCATCCGCTCTTTGCCGCTTTAACGGAAGGGGACAATCCCGTCCATTGGAATTTCGAAAAATTCCTCATCGACCGCGACGGCCATTTGCGCGGACGTTTCCCTTCGGACATGGAGCCGAGAGACATTATTCACGACATCGACGAACTCTTATAAATTCCGCCTCTGAAAAGATTTACATCGTCTTTACATTGAAATCATATCGGTTTAATAGGGAGCCGATACAATGCATTTAGTTGATGAAGATTTTTTATAGGAGGAATCAAACGATGAAATTTAAAAACGTAAAATTAGCCATTGGAGCATCTCTTTTGGCACTGAGTCTTGTGGCTTGCGGTGGCTCCGGAAACAACGCCAAGGGCGGCAACGATCAAGCAGCAAACAACACCCAAAACACTGCCAACGCATCCAAGGGCGCGGAAGCAGGCGATCTGGATAAGCTGGGTCAAATCGCCGTCATCACCCGTGAAGACGGCTCCGGTACCCGCGGCGCCTTTACTGAAATCACCGGTCTTTTAGAAAAGAACGGCGATCAAGAAGTTGACAACACCACGGCATCGGCCTCGGTACAAAACTCCACCAACGGCGTTATGACCACCGTTGCAGGCAACCCCTCGGCCATCGGCTACATTTCCCTGGGCTCTTTAAACGAAACGGTTAAAGCCCTCACCTTGGAAGGCGTAGAAGCAACCCCCGCCAACATTTTAAGCGGCGAATACAAACTGGCACGTCCGTTCCTCTTGGTTACCAAAGGTGAACCGAAGGAAGGTTCCCTGGAAGCCGACTTCATGAAATTCGTTCTTTCGAAAGACGGTCAAGCCATCGCTGAAGAAGAAGGCTATGTAAAGAACGAACAAGCGGAAGATTACACCCCCGGCAATGTCAGCGGCGAAATCACTGTAGCAGGCTCCACATCCGTTACCCCCTTAATGGAAAAATTAGTTGAAGCCTACAAGAAAGTGAACAGCGGCGCCAACATTCAAATTCAATCCAACGGTTCTTCCGCAGGGATTACCGCAGCAGCCGAAGGTACGGCACAAATCGGCATGAGCTCCCGCGATCTCAAAGATGAAGAAAAAGATAAAGTACAAGGTACGGTCTTGGCACAAGACGGCATCGCCGTTATCGTCAACAAAGACAATCCGGCTGAAGACATTACCATGGAACAAATCAAGAACATCTTCAAAGGCGACATGACCGCATGGGGCGATCTTGCAAAATAAACAAATCACAACAGGTGTCTTCGGACACCTGTTTTTTTGTTTACATAGACTTTACATAAGCCATATCTTTTCCTAAGAATAGCTTGGTAAAGTAGCCATGAAAAGGAGGAGAACCATGCATTCAAAAGGTTTTGAAAAAACGTGGGAGTTTATCTTTTTACTGTGCTCCCTTATTTCGGTTTTATCCATTATCGTTATTTGCTACTTCATTTTTAAAAACGGCGTGCCCTTTATTTTAGAGACGGGGATCGCCAAATTCTTAATGGGAACGGATTGGAAGCCTACGGCCGCGCCGCCGTCCTTCGGTATTCTGCCCATGATCGTGGGCTCCGTCTACGTCACCATCGGGTCCATTATCGTCGGCGTGCCCATCGGGGTGCTCACCGCCGTGTTCATGGCTTTTTACTGCCCGAGTCGGCTTTACAAAATCTTAAAGCCCGCAGTGAACCTCATGGCCGGGATCCCTTCGATTATTTACGGCTTCTTCGGCTTGATGGTCTTCGTACCCATCGTGCGGGGCTGGTGGGGCGGCACGGGGATGACGGTCTTTACGGCATCGGTGCTCTTGGGGATCATGATTCTTCCCACGATTATCGGCCTCTCCGAATCGTCTCTGCGCTCCGTGCCCACGTCCTACTACCAAGGCTCCATCGCCCTGGGCGCCACCCACGAACGCAGCTTAATGCGCGTGGTGGTACCGGCGGCGAAGTCGGGGATTTTGGCGGCGATTATTTTAGGCATCGGTCGCTCCATCGGCGAAACCATGGCGGTCATCATGATCGCCGGAAACCAACCCATTGTGCCTGAGAGCATAAAAATGGGCACCCGTACCATGACGGCCAACATCGTCCTGGAAATGGCCTACGCCACCGGCGCCCATCGGGAAGCCTTGATCGCCACCGGCGTGGTTCTCTTCATCTTTATCTTGCTGATCAATCTTATCTTTAATGTTGTAAAAAGGAGGATGGACTAATGAAAACGCGCTCGTCCATCGTTCGCGGGCTTATCCTCGCGTCGGCCTTTATTACCTTTGCCGTCTTAATCGTTCTCGTCGGCTACATCGTACTCAAAGGGGTACCTCATTTAAATCCGGCCATGTTTGAAAAGACCTACACCACCGAGAACGTGTCTATGTTCCCCGCCATTATCACCACCCTGATCGTCGTGGTGCTCTCTCTTTTAATCGCAACGCCCCTAGGCGTCTTCACCGGCTTTTACTTGGTGGAATACGCGAAAAAAGGCAGCCGCATCGTTGAAGTGATTCGCCTCACCACGGAAACCCTCTCCGGGATTCCCTCGATTCTCTACGGCCTTTTCGGCATGTTGTTTTTCTCCATTGCCCTGAAGCTTGGCTATTCCATTCTTTCCGGTGTATTTACCTTGTCGATTATGATTCTGCCCTTAATTATCCGCTCTACGGAAGAGGCCTTAATGGCAGTAAACGACAGCTTGCGCAGCGGTTCCCTCGCCCTGGGCGCGGGAAAACTTCGCACCATTATTCGCGTCGTCCTTCCCGTGGCCGTGCCGGGGATTTTATCCGGCGTCATCTTGGCCATCGGCCGCTGCGTCGGCGAAACGGCGGCATTAATGTTTACCTTAGGGACGACCACCGATATGCCTACGAGCCTATTGTCTTCGGGCCGCACCCTCTCCCTTCACATGTACGTCCTTTCTACGGAAGGGTTGTTTGTGGACCAGGCCTTTGCCACGGGCTTTGTTCTGATCGTATTAACCCTTTTAATTAACGCATTAAGTTCCTTAATCGGATCGAAATTAGCAGGAGGCAATTAAATGAGTGAGACAAAACTGTTCGTCAGCGACGTGGATTTGTGGTATGGCGATTTTCAAGCGTTAAAGAAGATCAATTTGGATATAAAGAGCAATGAGATCACGGCGTTTATCGGCCCCTCGGGCTGTGGGAAATCCACCATGTTAAAGTGCCTGAACCGCATGAACGACTTGGTGGAAGATTGCCGCATTGAGGGCCACATGCTCTTAGACGGTCAGGATATTTACGACCCCGGCTACGACGTGAATCTTTTGAGAAAGCGGGTCGGCATGGTGTTTCAAAACCCGAACCCCTTTCCCATGAGCATCTACGACAACATCGCCTACGGTCCAAGAACCCACGGCATAAAAAACAAAAACGATCTGAACGAAATCGTGGAGCGCTCCTTAAAGGGCGCCGCCATTTGGGAAGAAGTCAAAGACAAGCTCCACCAACGGGCCACGGAAGTCTCCGGCGGGCAACAACAACGGATTTGCATCGCCAGGGCCTTGGCCGTGGAACCGGAAGTGCTCTTAATGGACGAGCCCACCTCGGCGCTGGACCCGATTTCCACATTAAAGATCGAAGAACTGGTACAGGATTTAAAAAAGGATTATACTATTGTCATGGTCACTCACAATATGCAACAGGCGGCGCGGGTGTCGGACAAGACGGCGTTTTTCCTTACGGGAGAAGTCATTGAGATGGATTCGACGGAGCGAATGTTCTCCAATCCGCGGGATAAGCGGACGGAAGATTACATTACCGGTCGTTTCGGTTAATAGGGGGATGACATGAGAAAACAATACGATTTAGAACTGGACGAATTAAATACCCTGCTTATAAAAATGGCGGCCACGGTGGAACAAGCCGTTTCCGATGCCATGACGGCCTTAAAGAACCGTGACAAGGATCTGGCTATTTCCGTATCCGACAACGATCGGGACGTGGACCGCATGGAACGGCAGATCGAGGACATGTGCCTTATGCTCCTTTTGAAGCAGCAACCGGTGGCCGGGGACCTTCGCTTTATTTCCGCGGCCTTAAAGATCATTACGGACTTGGAGCGGATCGGCGATCACGCACAGGACATTTGCGAAATTTCCCTCACCATGGACGACAAACCCCTGTCCGTCACCACGGATTTAATCACGCGCATGTTTGAAGAATCCACGGCCATGATTAAAATGGCTGTCGACGCCTTCATTACAAAAGACGAAGACTTGGCCACCCAATGCATCAATCACGACGATGTGGTGGACGATCTCTTCGTTCAAGTGCGGGAAAAGCTCATCCACAAACTTCAAAACGGACAGGATGATCCGGAAGAGTCGGTGGATCTTTTGCAGATCGCCAAATACCTGGAGCGGGTCGGGGATCACGCACAAAACATCGGCGAGTGGGTTGTATTCTCCCTCACCGGTCACCACAAGGATTACTTAGGCGTAGAAACATTCGGGGTGTAATATGATTTATTGTGTAGAAGACGAGGGCAACATTCGGGATTTAATCGTCTATGCCCTAAAAAACAGCGATTTCGACGTGCAGGGCTTCGCATCCGGCGAAGAACTCTTTGAGGCCATGCGCGAAAAAGTGCCGTCACTCGTTCTTCTGGACATTATGCTCCCCGGGGAAGACGGGCTCTCGATCTTGAGTCGGATCCGCGAAAATCCTACGACGGAAGATATTCCCGTCATTATGCTCACGGCGAAATCTTCGGAGCTGGATAAAATCGTGGGTCTGGACAAGGGGGCGGACGACTACATCGTCAAGCCTTTCAGCGTGCTGGAGTTGGTGGCGCGGGTGAAGGCCGTTTTGCGCCGCGCCCGCCCGAAGGAAGAGAGCGGCCGGTCCATCGCCATCGACGGCGTCGTCATCGACAACAAAAAGCGTACGGTGCTTGTAAACGGCGAACCCATTACCCTAACCTATAAGGAATTCGAGCTTTTGTATTACCTTTTCCGAAACAAAAACATCGTCCTGAATCGGGAGACCATTATGGCCCAGGTTTGGGGCTACGATTTCGAAGGAGAGTCTCGCACCGTTGACGTGCACATCGCCTCTTTGCGGCACAAGCTGAAAGACAAGGCCTCGCTCATTGAAACCGTGCGAAACATCGGCTACAAAGTAGGATACAAGGAATGAACGAAAAGATACGACGATTCAGCTTTTTAATGGCGTTTATGGTCGCCTTTATATTTCAAATTTCCGCATCCCTCGACTATCACAATCGAGGGATTCGTTATAACGAAAAGAGCCTCGAGGCTCTGACGGGCAACTTAAAAAAAGCGGACAACGAAGCCGCCCGCCTCCATCAATTAAATCTTCACGCTACGGACAAAGACGACAACCTCGTCTATTTAAACGGCGAGGGCGAGGTGCTTTATACCAACAGCCTTTCCAAGCGCACCGATGCCTTGACGGATTACGCGAAAAAAAGCCCCCTTAAAGAGAGGACAAGCGCCGGCTGGGAAGTGTACCACAAGGGCTTTCTCGAAACCCAATACATTCAGACCACGGTCTTTGAAGACGGCGGCATGCTCATCATTCTCATGGCCCACGACAGCATGATGGCCTCCACCTTCCACTACCTGTCCTACACCATCATCGCCACCGTGGCCGGCGGCATGGCTCTCTATCTGCTCATCCTTTATCGCATGGAGCGAGAGGAAGAAGAAGGGGTTTTTCTCATTCAAAATTACCGCCATTACGTTCAGGATCCGGAATTCAAGTTGGAACTGAGCCCTCTTCACGAAACCTATGAAGAGGCCCTGAAGAAAGAAGCCTCAAGGGAACGCCATCAATTGGAGAGCCTGACTTCCAGGCTCACGGGCTTAAACGACATGGTGGAGAACATGACCGAGGGCGTGATCCTCGTGGGCGAGGACAGAAAAATCCTCTCCATAAACGAGGCGGCGGTCAAGCTGTTAAATGCCTCCCTCTACATTAATTTTCAGGGGAAAGATCTGCTCTATTTGTGCCGGGAGCGCAATTTTTACGATGCCTTTTCCCGGGCCTTCGACAATCAAAAAGACGACATGCAAAAAATCGCCATGGAGGGCGTAGTGATCAAGTTTTTCTTCGATCCCATCTTTAACGAGGTCGGCGCCTTTTACGGCATGTTGATCCTAATGATCGACGAGACCCAACAGAGCTTGGCCGAGCGCAGTCGTCGGGAATTTACATCCAATGTGACCCACGAATTAAAAACCCCCCTCACCTCCATCTCCGGCTACGCGGAGCTCTTGCGTTCGGGCATGGTGGCGGAGGAAGATCGAAACAAATTTTTAGACATTATTCTCGACGAGTCCAACAAGCTCTTTGAGCTGATCAACGCCATTATCAGCATGAGCCGCCTGGAAGAGAAGAATCGCCCGGAAGAGTATCGCGTCGTGGACATGGAAGTGTTGGTAAAAGACGTGTTGAAATCCTACGAGCCCGACGCCGCGGCGAAGGACATCCATCTGGGCTTTCAACCGGATCGGGACAATCGCCTCTACACCCACCCGGATCTTATGCGGGAGCTGATCGGCAATTTAGTGGACAATGCCATCGCCTACAATGTCAAAGGCGGCAATGTGCGCATCGTTTTGGACGGAAAGGACGAATCCAGCTTTGTCGTCACCATTCAGGACACGGGGATCGGCATTTCCTACGACGATCAGCGCCGCATCTTCGAGCGCTTTTACATGGCGGACAAATCCCGCAGCTACAACGAGAAATCCACGGGCCTGGGCCTCGCCATCGTCAAACACAATGTGGACAGCCTAAAGGGCACCATCGACGTGAAGTCCCAACTTCGCCACGGCAGTACCTTCCGCCTGCGCTTTCCGAAAAAGGGAATCTACTCCTCAAAGTTATAAGGCAGGATTTATAGTATAATAGGTATCGGAAAGAGGTGCCTATGTATAAACTATTGGTCGTAGACGACGAAGCGAAGATTCGAGAAGTGATCCGAACCTACGCGGAATTTGAAGGCTACGAAGTGGCGGAAGCCGTCGACGGCATGGAAGCCGTGGAAATGTGCAAGAGCGATGATTTCGACGTCATCGTCATGGACGTTATGATGCCCCGCCTGGACGGCTTCAGCGCCTATAAAGAAATAAAAAAAGATAAAGATATTCCCGTATTAATGCTCAGCGCCCGAGGGGAGGAGTACGACAAGCTCTACGGCTTTGAAATCGGCATCGACGATTACGTGGTGAAGCCCTTTTCGCCGAAGGAGCTTATGGCCCGCCTCTCGGTCATCGCCAAGCGCAACAGCAGCGTAAAGGAAAATCACGTGCTGGACTTTAAGGGGCTTTCCATCGACCTGGACGGCAGGGAAGTCTACGTAGACGGCGAGCCCGTGGAAATGACGCCGAAGGAATTCGACCTCTTGGTTTTTATCGCCGAAAACGAAAACATCGCCTTGAGCCGGGAGAAGCTCTTAAATAAAGTGTGGGGCTACGATTTTTACGGCGACGACCGCACCGTGGACACCCACATTAAAATGCTTCGAAACAGCATCGAACCCTATCGCCGCTACATCGTCACCGTGCGCGGCGTGGGCTATAAATTTGTCGGCGAGGACGAATCGTGACACGGGATACCATCGTGGATCAAAAGAGCATCCGCGTAAAATTTTGGCTGTACTTTTCCGGTATGGCCTTATTTATCTTGCTCCTTTTGTGGCTGTTGCAAATCGTATTTATCAATTCTTTTTACAAGTCCATGAAAATCCGCGACACGGAAAAAGTCGGCCGCACCGTGACCCGCCTCTTCGGCAAGGAAGATTTCGAAGATACCTTGTTGCGTTACAGCTTCGAAAAAAACCTGAGCCTTCAGGTGTACAACGATCGGGGCGGTTTGGTCTTTCCCCTAAATCCCCTGGATTACATTTACCAACCCACCATTAGCGGCGACGATTTCTTTACTTACTTTCAGCCCCTCTTAAAGAACGACAAGACGGAAGAAACCTACGTGGCTGATTACAAAAACGAAAATGCCTCCACGATTTTATACGTATCTTATCTGGGGGAAGAGGCGGGGCAGAAGTACTTCCTCGCCGTCTCCGCCAATGTGGATCCCGTGGATTCCACGGTGGAAATACTGAAGGATCAGCTGATTATCGTAAGCATTATTTCCCTCATGGTGGCCTTTATCCTGTCCTTGTATCTGAGCTCCCGTCTGGCCCGCCCTTTGTCAGACATGGCGAAGACCGCCAGAGCCCTGGGCCAGGGGAATTACGACGTGCAGTTTAAAGAACAGGACTACACGGAGATCAACGACTTGGCCCGCACCTTGAACTACGCCACCGGCGAATTAACCGATGCCCTGGAAATGCGCAAAGACCTTATCGCCAACGTGAGCCACGATTTCAAGACGCCGCTTACGGTCATTAAATCCTACGGCGAAATGATTCGCGACATTTCCGGAGACAATAAAGAACTTCGAGACAAACACGTACAGACCATTATCGAAGAAGCGGACTACCTTACCCACTTCGTTAACGACCTGTTGGATCTTTCCCGTGTGGAATCGGGCTTGGGGCAGCTGAATTTGGATGCGGTGGATTTAAAGGCGCTGACGGAAGATGTGCTTTGCCGCTTTAAAAATCTGGAGCGCACCGGCTACACCTTTCTCATTCACGGGAAGGGATCGGTGGTATGCGACGAAAACAAAATGCGTCAGGTCATCTATAATTTTATTACCAATGCGGTAAACTACTCCACGGACAAAAAACAGATCGACATTTACATGATCGAGCAGAAGGATCAAATCACCTACTGCGTTCGGGACTACGGCCGAGGCATGGCGGATGGGGATCAAGACAAGATATGGGACAGATTCTACCGCGGCCGGGACAATCACGAGCGGCAAGTGGTGGGCACGGGTCTGGGTCTGTTTATCTGCAAAAACATTTTGGATCTTCACGGCTTTACCTACGGCGTGAAGTCGAAACTCGGCGACGGCAGCACCTTTTATTTTAAATGCCCGAAGAAAACAGAAGAAATAGAATAAAGAGCGGCCTCAATGTCGCTGCTTTTTCCATGAGAAAAGCCCCCGATTTTTCGGGGGCTCTTGTATTTGCTTGCGAAACAAATTTATTTTTCTTTTAATTCCAGAACCAATTGACCGCTTTCGACGCTGTCGCCCTCTTTGACGGAAATGTGTTCCACAATGCCGTCCATGGGGGAGATAATGTTGGTTTCCATTTTCATGGCTTCCAAGACGAGGAGGGGTTGTGATTCCTTTACTTCGTCGCCGACGGCCACGTTGATTTTCGCAACGGTGCCGGGGATGGAGGCGCCGACTTCCAGAGGATTGCTTTCATCAGCCATTAAGATGCCGCTGCCGCCGGTGGTGGGCATGGGGCGGGTGTTGTCCGTAATGTCGACGCTGCGTCTGGAGCCGTTAATATCGAAGGTCACGGTGCGTGTGCCGTCTTCTTTCAGGCGACCCACTTCGACTAAGGTGACGATCATTTTCTTGCCTTCGCCGACGGCCACTTCGGCGGTTTCGCCTTCTTGCAGACCGTGGAAGAAAATATCCGAACCCATGCGCCAGAGTTGATCGTATTTGCTGAAGTTCTTGGCGTATTCGTCAAAGACCTTGGGGTAGAGGGAGTAGCTGGTAACGTCGCGTTCCGTGGGTTCGTGGCCCATAATTTCTTTTAAGTGGGCCTTGTCCGCTTCGTAATCCTCGGGATCCAAGAGTTTGCCCGGACGAACGGTAATGGGTTTTTCGTCTTTTAAGACGATTTTTTGCAATTTTTCCGGGAAGCCGCCGTAAGGTTGGCCCATCATGCCCTTAAAGTAGGTGACGACGGAATCCGGGTAGTCCAGATTGGCGCCTTTTTCGTAAATATTTTCAGGGGTCAATTCGTTTTGAACCATGAAGATGGACATGTCACCGACCATTTTCGAAGACGGCGTAACCTTGATGATGTCGCCGACCATTTGGTTGACGTCTTTGTACATCTCCTTCACTTCCTTGAACTTGTGGCCCAGGCCGAAGCTTTCGACTTGGGGTTTCAAGTTGGAGTATTGGCCGCCGGGAATTTCGTATTTGTAGATTTCCGTGGTACCGCTCTTGAGATCCGACTCGAATTGTTCGTAAACGGGACGAACCGCAGCCCAGTAGGCGGAAATGCGGTCGATGGCATCCAGGTCGATGCCCGTGCTTCTGGAGGTGTTTTCCAGTGCGGCCACGACGGAGTTCAGGGCCGGTTGCGAGGTGAGCCCGCTCATGGAGTTAATGGCCGTATCGGCGATGTCTACGCCGGCTTCAGCCGCCATTAAGACGGTGGCGACGCCGTTTCCGGTGGTGTCGTGGGTGTGGAGATGGATGGGGATGGACACTTCGTTTTTCAGCGCGCGGACCAATTTGCCGGCGGCGTAGGGCTTCAAGAGGCCGCTCATGTCCTTAATGCCGATAATGTGGCAGCCCACATCTTCCAGTTGTTTTGCGAGATTGACGTAGTATTCCAGGGTGTACTTGTCGCGGCTTTCGTCTAAGATATCGCCGGTGTAGCACATGGTACCTTCGGCGATTTTGCCGTTGGCGATGGTTTCTTCAATGGCCAGGCGCATGCCTTCGATCCAGTTCAGGGAGTCGAAAATGCGGAACAGGTCGATGCCGCCTTCCGCCGATTCTTTAATGAATTTCTTGACCACATTGTCCGGATAGTTTTTGTAGCCCACGGTGTTGTTGCCGCGAACCAACATTTGCATTAAGAGA
Source organism: Aedoeadaptatus acetigenes (assembly GCF_025566985.1). Classification (NCBI taxonomy): domain Bacteria; kingdom Bacillati; phylum Bacillota; class Tissierellia; order Tissierellales; family Peptoniphilaceae; genus Aedoeadaptatus; species Aedoeadaptatus acetigenes. The sequence goes on along the minus strand of NZ_JAOQJD010000001.1, from coordinate 105,261 downwards.
TTGGGCATGGCAGCTCTCAAGAGATCCAGCCGTTCCCAGGGATCTTCGTGGAGGAAACGATAGGCGACGTCGAAGGTAGCCCCGCCCCACATTTCCATACTGAAGATTTCTTTGATGTTGTAGTTCATGGACTTGGCGACCTTCAAAAGGTCGATGGTGCGCATACGGGTCGCCATTAAGGATTGGTGGGCGTCTCGCATGGTGGTGTCCGTTAAGAGTAGGCGGTCTTGATCCAAAATCCATTGGGAAAGCTTCTTGGCGCCTAATTCGTCGAAGATTTGCTTGGAGCCTTTGTAGCTTTCTTCCTTGAAGGGGGGAACCACCGGCACGTCGAAGGTTTTTTTCGCATCGGAATTTTCGTTGACCACGATGTTTCCGATGTGTTCCATGACGCGGAGCTCTTTGTCCGTGGACGTGTTAATGTCGAAGAGCTCAGGGTGTTCGGCGATAAAGCCCGTGTCGCAGGTGCCTTCTTTAAATTCCTTCGTATTCAATACATTGAGCAAGAAGCCGAGATTGGTTTTTACGCCGCCGACTTTCAATTCCCGCAGGGAACGAATGGATTTATTGACCGTGTCTTCCCAGGTGCGGCCTTGGGTAATGACCTTTACCAGGAGGGAATCGTAGTAGGGGCTGATGACGGCGCCTTGGAAGCCGTTGCCGCCGTCTAAGCGCACGCCGAAGCCGGAGGAGGAGCGGTACAAGGTAATTTGTCCCGTGTCCGGTGCAAAGTTGTTCAGCGGGTCTTCGGTGGTGACGCGGCACTGGATGGAGAAGCCGCGGCGTTCGATGCTTTCTTGGGACGGAATGTCGATGGGCGCATCGGAAAGGGCGTAGCCTTGTGCGATTTGGATTTGGGCTTGAATAATGTCGATGCCCGTCACCATTTCGGTAACCGTGTGTTCTACTTGAATACGGGGATTGACCTCGATGAAGTAGTGGTTGCCGGCGCTGTCCACGAGAAATTCCACGGTACCGGCGGAGCGGTAGCCCAAATTTTTCGTGATCTTCAATGCGTCGTTGCAAATGTCTTGGCGCAGTTGATCGGGAATGGAGAAGGCCGGCGTAAATTCGATGACCTTTTGGTGGCGCCGTTGAATGGAGCAGTCCCGTTCAAAGAGGTGAACCACATTGCCGTAGACGTCGCCTAAAACTTGGACTTCGATGTGTTTCGGGCGGTCCAGGTATTTTTCGATAAACATGGAGTCGTTGCCGAAGGCTTTTTTCGCTTCGCTCTTGGCGGAGTGGAATTGATCCAAAAGCTCTTCCTTGCTGTTGACCACGCGCATGCCGCGACCGCCGCCGCCGGCTGCCGCCTTAATCATGACGGGATAGCCCGCTTCTTCGGCAAATTTCAATGCCTCTTCGTCGGAATGAATGGCATCGTCCACGCCGGGAATGGTTTGTACGCCGGCTTCTCTGGCGATGATTTTCGAGGAAATCTTGTCCCCTAATTGACGCATGGTTTCCGCTCTCGGGCCGATAAAGGCGATGCCCGCTTCTTCACACTTTTGGGCGAAGTCGGGGTTTTCAGCCAAAAAGCCGTAGCCCGGGTGAATGGCGTCCACGCCTTTGTTTTTGGCGAGATGAATGATTTCGTCAATATCCAAATAGGCATCCACGGGATTTTTGCCCTTGCCGATTTCGTAGGATTCGTCGGCCTTTGTTCGGAACAGGGAAAGGCTGTCTTCTTTTGAATATATAGCAACGGACCGTATGCCGAGTTCACGACAAGCTCGGAAAATACGGATGGCGATTTCGCCGCGGTTGGCGACGAGAATGCGCTTAAATTTTCTTTTCTCCATAATGACCTCCTTGTAATTAATGGCTCTATTATACCGCTTTAGTCAAGGGAAATCCATGAAGAAACAGGTTTTTACGGGACTTCTTTCCGTTCTATTGTTTCGCATGGGCGGCCATGATAAACTGAAAACAGAAAGGACGGACCATGGAACTTGTGATCGCATTTGTCTTGGATTTTCTCTTTGCCGACCCGGATTGGCTGCCTCATCCCGTGGTAGGCATGGGAAAGATCATCGCAGCAGAATACAAACTGATTTTAAAGGCGCGGGATGGGTGGAAGAAGCCCCTGGGCATCGCCTGTGCCCTGGTGAATACGGCGGCGATGTATCTTTTGATTCGCGGGCTTTTGAGTTTATTCAGCGGGCCCGCGAAAACCGTCCTGTCCGTCTACCTTCTCTACACGGCATTGGCGGCAAAGACTTTGCACAAGGAAGCCCACGGCGTGAAAAAGGCCTTGGCCCTGTCCGTGGAAAAGGGAAGAAAGCAGCTGTCTCGAATCGTGGGAAGGGACACGGCGCCTTTAGATGAAGAGGCGATCGTGAAGGCCACTGTGGAGACCGTGGCGGAAAACACATCCGACGGCATTGTCGCGCCCTTGTTTTACGCCGCGCTCTTCGGTCCCGCCGGCGCCATGGCCTATAAAATGGTGAACACCATGGATTCCATGGTGGGCTATCGCAACGAAACCTATCGGTTGGCGGGCTACGGGGCGGCGAAGCTGGACGATTTGGCAAATTTAATTCCCGCTCGCCTCACGGCCCTTCTCATGTGTTTTTCGGCGGGCTCCGCCTCCCTTATGAGGCGCGCACTTCTTACGGTAAAAGAATTTCACGGCGCTCATTTAAGCCCCAATGCAGGCTGGTGCGAGGCAGCGGCGGCAGGTGCATTGGGAATCGAGCTCGGCGGCGGCCACGACTATTTCGGCGAATATGTGTATAAGCCCACCATCGGCCGAGCCATCAATCCCGTAGGGCCCGATGCCATCGACGGTGCCACGAAACTCATGTGGCGCAGCACGATCTTGTACCTGCTTATTTACGCCGCAATTTATTTTTTGATTTAGGAGAGATTATGAAAGCATTGATTATCGCCACCTTCGGCTCCACCCACGAAGACGCCCTTCGCCGGGATTTGGATCCCGTGGTTCGGGACTTAAAAGCGTTGGTCGAGGTGCCCGTGCGCGTGGCCTTTACTTCCCGCATGGTCATCGACCGCTACGAAAAAAAGACGGGCATTCGCTACGAAAACGAAGTGGAGGCCGTGGAAAGTTTTTTAAATGAGGGAGTCGATGCGGAAGAGATTTTTATTCAGCCCCTTCACATAATCGAGGGCGTTGAATACGACAAGCTTGCGCGGTTAAAAAGCCGTGGCGTGAAGGTGGGGGAAGCCCTCTTTCACGACGAAAAAGATTTGCTGCGCTTTGTCGATGACGTGGGCCACAGGTTCGAGGCGCCCACGGTGTTTGTGGGCCACGGTAGCCCCACCGCGGCGGACAAAGATTACGACGAATTAAACCGATTGTTTGAGGAAAAAAATCTGCCCCACCGGGTCTCTACCATCGAAGGATCCGTCGACGACCGGCTGCCTCTTTCTTTTATGAAGGAAATGGGATACAAAGACATTCAACTGGCGCCTCTCCTTCTTCTCGCCGGGGATCACGCGAAAAACGATATTTTCGGCGACGACGATTCCGTAAAGAACCGCTTCGAAGTCGCGGGGATTTCCGTTACGCCGGTGGCCGGCGGCATGGGCAGTTGGGATTTCGTGCGGGCCATTTATGTGGAGAAACTTCACGCCCATTTGGAGAAAAAGCCATGCGAAAATTAGTGGGCATCGGCGTGGGCCCCGGCGCGGCGGATCTTTTAACACTTCGCGCTCTGCGTTATTTACAGGAAGCGGATCACATTTTTATTCCCATAAATAGGGGAAAATCTCGGGCTTACGATGGGGTGAAAGAGTTTGTGGATGACGAGAAGGTGATCTTTCTCGATTTCCCAATGACCGAAGTCACGACCGCCCACTACAAAAAAGCCTTTGATGCCATCGACGAGGCGACGAAGGCGGGGGAGCTGACTTGCCTCTTGACCTTAGGCGACGGCACCATTTACGCCACCTTAATCGAAGTGCTGGCGGCCGGGGATGCGACGGATTTCGAAACAGAATTGGTGCCGGGCATCCCCGCTTTTCTCGCGGGGATCAACGGCGTGGTGGAAAGCCTGACGAAAAAGGGCGAATCCTTTCTTTTGACGGATCATTTAGACGAGGCCATTCCAGCGGTGGATACCATCGCCCTTCTAAAGACCACCCGAGCCGAGGAGAGCGCCGCCCGTTTGCAGGCGGCGGGGTATCACCTGCTTTATCTCGAGGAAATTGAAACGGAGCGCTGGGTGGCATCGGCGGATTCCGCGCGCTTCGCCGGGCGGAAGCAGTACATGAGCTTGATTATTGGAAGGAGACGGCCTTGGAACATGGCGGCGATACAAAAACATACGAGGGGAAGAGTGCGCATCCTTTAGCAGATTTTAGCGCCAATATCAATCCTCTGGGCGCACCTGAAGTTTTAAAGGAAGCCATGGCCCGGGGGCTCGAAGGCGCCGAACGCTATCCGGATCGCTTTTACCGGGATCTGCGGCGGGCTTTAGGCGATTGGATGGGCGTGGCGGCAAATCGCCTCGTCGTGGGAAACGGCGCCATGGAAATCATCGCCATCTGCATTTCTCTCTTCGAAAAAATCTATCTGCCCATACCGGCCTTCGGCGAATACGAAAGTATTGCGAAGGATCTGGGAAGAGAAATCACCACCTACCCCATGGTCCATCCCTTTCGGCTGGATGTGGATGATTTTATCGCCCACATGCCGGATGGGGCCCTCACGATCATTACCAATCCCCATAATCCCACGGGCTATACCCTCTCCGGCGATGAGGTGGCGGAAATTTATGAAGGGGTCGTCGCCCGCGGCGGGTATTTCCTCGCCGATGAGACCTTTCTTCCCTTCGTAAAGGGCGGGGAAGAAGGGCAGAAGGCGGGGCTTTCTTGCCGGAAACAGATCACCGTACGAGCCGCCACAAAGAGCCACGCCCTTCCCGGATTGCGCCTGGGCTGGGCGGTGATGAACGACGGCATTCGGGACCGCTTTTTAGCGCGGCAGTTGCCTTGGACGGTAAATGCCGTGGCGGAAGCCTGCGGCCTGCGCTTAAAGGATTGCGACGAGTACATGGCGAAGTCCCGCAAATTTATCGCGGCGGAGCGTGCGAAGCTTATGGCCCTCTTCGAAGAATCGGAAATCGCCGAGGCCCTTGCAGGGGAAGCGAATTTTCTTTTGGTACGCCTTAAAAGCGGTGATGTGGAGGCCTGTTTCGATTTCTTTTTAAGGGGAGGCATTTTGCTCAGAACCTTTTCGGAAGCGCCCTTAAAAGGCTATTACTTTCGCATGGCCGTTCGCGGCGAAAAAGAAAACGCGCGGTTTCGAGAACTGTGGACACAATTTGAAAGGAGCCGGTCCCATGTATGAAAAAAAGCCCATGGCCATTGAAAATACCTCCATGGACATCATCGACAAATACTTAGACGATGTGGAATTTAAGGCCGAGGAGCTGCCCGTAGTGCGCCGCATGATCCACACCACCGGCGACGTGGAATACCGCCACATTATCGACATTCACGACGGTTTTATGGCGGCGGCCCGGGCCGTGGTAAAAAAGGGCGGCAAGGTGTATACGGACACGAATATGGTGCGGGCGGGGATCAACAAAAAAGCCCTGGCGGCATCGGGAGTGGAACTCGTCACCCTAATCTCCGACGATGAAGTGGCAAAGATCGCCGCCGAACGAAAGACCACTCGCTCCATCGTAGCCATGGAAGAAGCCGTATCCATGGGCTGCGAGGGATTTATAATCGGCAACGCCCCCACGGCCCTCTTCCGCCTCTTGGAACTTGTGGAGGAGAAGAAGGCGCATCCGAAATTTATTATCGCCGTTCCCGTGGGCTTTGTCGGCGCGGCGGAGTCCAAGGAAAAGGTGGCCGAATACCCCGTGCCTTACATTCGCACCGTGGGCACCAAGGGCGGCAGCAATGTGGCGGCCTCCGTCTTTAACGCCATTCTTTACGAGGACTTTAATCGATGAAGAGGACCACCGTCGTCGACGGTAAGCACATGCGATTGGGCTTCACCACCGGAACCTGCGTCGTGGCGGCGGCGAAGGCGGCTATCGAGGCTCTGGAGAAGAGGGAGACGATCCATCTTGTCGAGGTAAAAGTGCCGGCGGGGGACGTGCTTTCCATCGACGTCTACGAGCAGATGCGGAGCGAGAGTGCGGCCACTTACAGCGTCATCAAAGACAGCGGCGACGATCCCGACATTACAAACGGCATGGAAATCTTCGTCACCATAACAAAGACCGACACGGGCGATGTGGTTTGGGAGAGAGGTGTCGGCGTCGGCACCTTTACCGAAGACGGGCTTATGGGAAAGGCCGGGGAGCTCGCCGTGAATCCCGTGCCCCGTCGGGAGATCGAAAAATTGCTGAAGGAGCATATGGATAAAGGCATCGCCATAAAAATCGACATTCCCGAAGGGGAAGAATTGGCGAAGAAGACCTTTAATCCACGGTTGGGCATCGTCGGCGGCCTGTCCATTTTGGGGACCTCCGGCCTCGTGGTGCCCATGAGCAAAAGCGCCTATGTGGCCACCATCGATTTGGAACTGAAGAAGCTGAGAAAATCCGGCGCCGATGCGGTGATTTTAACGCCGGGCAATTACGGCGAAGAGCGGGCGGGGGCCCTGGGCCTGCATGTGCCTGTCGTAAAGGTGTCCAATTACTTCGGCGACGCCCTGTGTCTCGCGCGGGATTTGGGTTTTCGTGAAATTACCTTAATGGGCCATGTGGGAAAAATGGCCAAGGTTTCTATCGGCATCTACCAAACCCACTCGGCAGTCGCCGACGGGCGCATGGAAGCCATCGCCTATTACATGGCCAAGGCGGGGGCCGGTGTGGCGGAAATGGATGCGGTGGAGGAGGAAAAGACCGCCGATCAGGCCATAAAAAAAGCCGCGGCTCTGGGCTATAAAAACATTATGGAGGCCATGGAGCGCGGCATCGAAAAGCGGGTGCCATTGTACTTAAAAACCGAGGACATAAAAATTCGCGCAATGATTTACACCATGTAGGAGGAGCGATGATTACCATAGTCGGCGCCGGCCCCGGCGATTTAAAGAAAATGACCTACGAAGCTGTGGCGGCCATTCAAGAAGCGGATCGCGTCGTGGCCTTTTCGCGCCTGGCGGAAAAGCTAACGCCCATTCGAAAGGACATCGTGGCGATAAAGCGTTTGAGCGAGGTGGAGGAAAATATGGATCCCGCCTTAAACGTGGCGGTGGTCGTGAGTGGCGATCCCCTGTTTTTCGGACTGGCAGGGACCTTTCGCGCAAAGGGCATTCAGGTAGACAAGGTGATTCCCGGCTTAAGCAGCGTGCAATGTGCGGCTGCGGCCTTGTGCCTTCCTTGGCAGACGATGCGGGCATTCTCTTTTCACGGCCGCGAACCGGAGATCGATCTGCTTTTACAGGAGCCCTTAAGCTGTGTGCTTTTGGACAAACATTTTACGGCGAGTGATCTGTCGAAGGCCTTGGCGGCAAAAGGGGCGAAGGGCGTGATCCACGGCGCGAGCTATCTTTCCTACGAGAACGAAAAAATTGTGACCGCGCCCATCGGCGAGGAAATTTTCATAGACGAAGATTTAGCATTGGCGGTGATTGAACTTGAACTGGATGAATGATTCCGATTTTATTCGCGGCGACGTGCCCATGACCAAAGAAGACGTGCGGATTTTAACCATGGCTGGCATGGAAATTGTCCCGGGCCTTTCCTTTCTCGACATCGGCGCGGGCACGGGCTCCATATCCGTGGCGGCGGCGGCTTTGGGCTGCGAGGTCATTGTTGCGGAAGTGAAGGATGAGGCCGTGGATTTAATCGAGAAAAACGCCGAAGCCTTCGGTGTGAAAATCGACGTGATCCGGGGAAAGGCGCCGGATTGTTTAAAAGATGAAAACTACGACCGCATTTTTATCGGCGGCAGCAGGGGCGAGTTGGAAGCCATTTTATATTATGCCCACGAGCATCTAAATGAAGGCGGCATCATAGCCGGCAATTTCATTACCATGAGCAACGCCGAATCAATGAAGGTTTTTTTGAAGAAAGAAGGCTACGATTTTAGCCTGAAGTATGTGGCCGTATCGAGGGAAGATCGACTGGGTCTGTTGCGCGCGGATAACGGCGTGTTTATGTTAAAGGGGAGAAAAAGATGATTTCATTTGTCGGCGCCGGTCCGGGGGATGTGGATTTAATTACGGTAAAGGGCAGGCGGTTCTTGGAAGAAGCCGACGTGATTATTTACGCCGGCAGCTTGGTGGACGCCCGCCACATGGAGTGCGCGAAAGAAGGCGCCGAGATTTACAACAGCGCCACCATGCATTTGGATGAAGTGTTGGACGTCATGAAAAAGAGTCACGAGGCGGGCAAAAATCTGGTGCGCCTCCACACCGGCGATCCCTCCCTTTACGGGGCAATACAGGAGCAAATGGATGCTCTGGATCAGTGGGGCATCGATTACGAAGTTATCCCCGGGGTGAGTTCCTTTTCCGCGGCGGCATCAATCTTAAAGCGGGAATTTACCCTTCCGGGCGTGAGCCAAACGGTGATTCTCACCCGCCGGGCCGGGCGCACCCCGGTGCCGGAGGGCGAGTCCATCGACAAACTGGCGGCCCACGGCGCATCCATGGCCATCTTTTTATCCGCCGGCCAATTGGAGGACCTGGTGGAGGATTTAAAAAAGGGCTATTCCGACGACACGCCCATGGCCGTGGTCTACAAGGCTACCTGGGCCGATGAAATCGTCGTGCGCTCCACATTGAAAGACATCGTAAAGGACATGGAAGGGCGGGACATTTACAAACACGCCCAAATCCTCGTCGGAGATTTTCTCGATACGGATTACGAAAAGAGCAAGCTCTACGACAAACACTTTTCCACGGAATACAGAAAGGGCACGAAGTGAAGACGGCTGTATTGTGTTTTTCGCCTCAGGGCGCGGCCCTGGCGAAGAAGTATTTTTCTCAAGAAGATTGTTACGGCAAAGACTTTCAGCGGCCGATAAAGAAAGAGGACTTTGGCCATATTTTTACCGGCTACGATCGCATCGTCTTTATCGGCGCCGCGGGCATCGCCGTACGCTACATGGCGCCTTTTGTGGCGGACAAGCGAAAGGATCCCGCCGTGGTGGTCATCGATCCGGTGGGCCGCTACGTGATTCCCCTCTTAAGCGGCCATTTAGGCGGCGCTAATGCCTACGCCGAGGAACTTGCGAAGGCAATGGGCGCCGAAGCGGTGCTTACCACGGCGTCGGACAGCTTGGGCTTCGAAGCCATTGACGTCTTTGCGCAGAGAGAAAATTACGCCTTCGAGGATATGGCGGCCATGAAAGAGGTTGCCGGCGCCATGGTGGCGGGGCGGGAGATCCCCTGGTATTCCGAAGAAGATGCATTGCCGGATTATCCTCATATCAAACGGGTACCATCCATTGAGGCGGCGGATGCAAAAGACGGCGTCGTAGTTACGACAAAAGACGTCGAAATTAAAACCGGCCTTCAACTTGTGCCGCGACGGATCCACTTGGGCATCGGTTCGAAAAAGGACACGGATCCGGAGGCATTGTTGGCTTTAATAAAAAAGACGCTAAAAACCTACGCCATCCATCCCATGGCTCTCGCCGCCATCCACACCATCGACATAAAAAAAGAGGAGCCCGCCATCGTTTACGCGGCCAAGCATTTCCGTATTCCCATGAAAATTTACAGCGCGGAGGAATTATCGAGAAACGAAAAACGCTGCGAAGGAAGCGACTTTGTGAGAGCCACCGTCGGCGTCTCCAGCGTCTCCTGCACGGCGGCCTACATGGGCGGCGAAATCATGATCGCGGAAAAAATCTGCGAAGAAGGTTTCACCCTGAGCATAACAAAGGAAAAAAGATGAAGAAATTATACATTATCGGAATCGGCCCGGGCGGCGAAGAGGATTTCACCCTGGGCATGATCCGGGCCTTGGAGACCTCGGAAGTGATCGTGGGCTACAAGCCTTACTTAAACTACATTAAAAACTACACATCGGGAAAAGAAATTTACACCACGGGCATGAAGTCGGAAATCGAGCGCTGCAAAATGGCTCTGGCTTCGGCGGAAGAGGGAAAGACCACGGCCATGGTCTCCACCGGCGATGCGGGCCTCTACGGCATGGCCGGGCCCCTATTGGAACTGGCGGCCGACAAAGACATCGACATCGAAATCATTCCCGGCATCAGCGCCAATTTTGCCGCCGCCTCCCGTGTCGGCGCGCCGATCATGCACGATATGGTCACCATCAGTCTCTCCGATCTAATGACGCCGCTGGATCTGATTCAAAAGCGCATTCGCCTCGCCGCACAGGGGGATTTCGTCATCTGCTTTTACAATCCCCGATCCAAGGGGCGCCCCGATTATTTAAAGGCGGCCATGGGAGTTTTAAAAGAAGAGGGATACGAAGACTCCAGACCTGTGGCCATGGTAAAACACGCCCGGCGCGTCGGTGAAGAAAAAATCCTCACCACCATCGGCGATCTGGACGACAGCTTCTGCGACATGAATACCATGGTCATCGTGGGAAATAAGGAGACTTATGTAAAAAACGGCGTCATGATCACACCCAGGGGCTACAAATTATGAAGCTTTGGATCATCGGCGGCACCTCGGAATCCGTGCGCATCATCAAAAGCGTGGACTACAGAGCCATTGTCGTCAGCGTCGCCGGGAAAGAAGGGCGTGATCGCCTGCCCGAGGACGCGGACGTCCACGTAGGGCCCATGGATCGAGACGCCATGGTGGATTTTATTCGCGAGAAAAATATCGTCGCCGTCGTGGACATGAGCCATCCCTTCGCGAAGATCGTCTCCAAAGAGGCGAAGGCGGCGGCGGATGAAGCGGGCATCGACTACTACCGCTTTAAGCGGCCCATGGAGGATGCGGCTGGGGACGTGGTCTTCGACGATTACGCTTCCTGCGCCGAGTACATGAAAGGGAAGACGGGCACCTTTTTCTTTACCACGGGGTCGAAACACTGCGATCTCTTCGAGTCGGTGAAGGGAGAGAGCCGCCACATCTACCGGATCATTCCCTCGTCGAAGAGCATCGACATCTTGCGGGATGCCGGCGTGGCCATGGAAGACATGGTGGCCATGCTCGGGCCCTTTGACTTGGACATGAACCTGGCCCTGTTTAAACACGCAAAAGCCGACTTTCTGGTGACGAAAAACAGCGGCGCAGGCTCCGGCTTTCACGAAAAAATCGAAGCCGCCCGCCGATTGGGCATGACGAGCCTGGTGATTCGCACGGAAGGAGAAGAGGGGCTGAATTTCTCCGAGACCAAGGCCGTCGTAGAAAGGATAACCAATGGAATTCTCTTATCGCTTTTACACCAATAAGGCGTGTAAATACTTCCCCTGCCACGCCATGGAAGGGGATTTTAACTGCATGTTCTGTTACTGCCCTCTCTATCTTTTAGACGAGGGATGCGGCGGAAATTTTTCCTATGTCGGCGGCGTAAAGGATTGTTCGAATTGTACGATTCCTCACAGGCCCAAGGGCTACGACTACATTAACGATCGCCTTCGTGAGGAAATAAGTAAAAGGAAAGAAGCCAATGAAGGATAAACTTGTGGGATCCGTCGAAGCGGCGGATAAAGCGTTCATGAAAAAGGCCAAGGCCCACTGGGACAATCGCACCCATCCCACAGGCTCCTTAGGCGCCTTGGAAGCCATGACCATTCGCCTGGCGGGGATTCAGCGTCGTGTCGTTCCCTCCGTGGAGAAAACAGCCATCGTCGTCTTTTGCGCCGATAACGGCGTGGTGGCGGAAGATGTGAGCTCCTCGCCGCCGGTCTTTACGCAAATGCTCGCCAATGCCATGGCCCGAGGAGAAACCGGCGTCGCCGCCCTGAGCCGCCGGGCGGATTCGGAACTTTTTATCGTGGACATGGGCATGAATGAGGATGTGGCGCGGGAGGCCAAGATAATCGACGCATCTCTTCGCAAGGGAACGGGAAATATCGCCGAGGAGCCCGCCATGAGCCGAGATGAGGCCATCGAAGCCATAAAGCGTGGCATGGATATAACAAAGGCGGCCATAAAAAAAGGCGCCTCCATGATCGGCACCGGGGAGTTGGGCATCGGAAACACCACCACCTCGGCGGCCCTTCTCTGCGCCTTAACCGGCGAGTCCGCCGAAGATTGCGTGGGCTACGGCGCCGGCATTACGGAAGCGCAGCTTGCGAAAAAAGTGGCTGTGGTGAAAAAAGCCGTGGCGCGGGCCGGAGACGGAGACGTGATCCACAAAATCGCCCAAGTGGGCGGATTGGACCTGGCCGGCCTTGTCGGGGCATTCCTGGCCTGCGCGGAAGAAAAGACGGCGGCGGTGGTGGACGGTTTCGTCACCGGTGTGGCGGCTCTTGCGGCCATTCAAATGGCGCCCGAGGCGAGAGACTATATTTTTCTCTCCCACAAGAGCGCGGAGAAGGCGTCGGCCCTCGTGAACCGGCACATGGGCATGGAACCGCCCCTGGATCTTTCCATGCGGTTGGGCGAGGGAAGCGGCTGTCCTCTCTTCTTCCAACTGATGGAGGGGGCGATTTACGCCATGAAAAACATGGGATCCATGGAAGACAATGCCATCGATCCGGGGTTGTTGGTGAATATAGAAAAGGAGTCCCTATGATTACATTAATTACCGGCGGCGCCAGGAGCGGAAAAAGCGCCTACGCCGAATTACGGGCAGGACAGCACGAAAATGTCGTCTATATCGCCACGGCTCAGGCCGCAGATGATGCCGAAATGATTCGCCGCATCGAAGCTCACAAAAAACGTAGGCCCGCGTCCTGGCGCACCGTGGAGCGGGATTACGACTTAGCGGAAGCGATCCATGAAGAAGACGCCGCGCTTCTGGACTGCGTCACGGTCATGTTATCTAATTACCTGTGGAAATATTCCGCGGAAGGAGAAGACGTGGACGAGGAGAAGATCGAAGGTCTCTGCATGGAGGAGCTCAGCGATTTAATCGCCGCGGCGAGGCGAAAAGATTGCGATCTGTTCATCGTCACCAACGAAGTGGGAAGCGGCATCGTGCCCATGCATCCCGTCTCCCGCGCCTTCCGGGACATGCAGGGGCGAATCAATCAAAGGTTGGCACAAGCGGCCGATGAGGTTTACGCTTGTATTTCGGGGATTCCGGTGAAAATCAAATGAACAGTTTCCTTTTAGCCATCCAATTTTTGACACGCCTGCCCATTCAAGTCGATACGGAATTTAACGAAAAAGAAGCGGGGAAGAGCCTCTTCTGGTTTCCCTGGATCGCCTTCGTCATGGGCGCCATCGTCGGTTTCGTAAACAATTTTTTCTACGATATCGGGCCCCTTTTCGGCGCCTTTTCAGGCATCCTCACCTGGTACCTTTTAAACGGCGGCCTTCACATGGACGGGCTTATGGACACGACCGACGGCTTTTTGTCCAATCGGGAGAGGGATCGCGTCGTGGAAATTATGCACGATTCCACCATCGGTGTCTTCGCCGTTCTGGCCCTGGTTTTGATCGTGCTCGGAAAATTTTCCGTGCTTGCATCCGTCGCCATTCAACCCATTGAAATGGGAATCTTCTTCGCATCGGTGCGCATGGGCGTATTGACGGCGATCCACTATTTCCCTTCTGCAAGCTCCTCGTCCATGGGAAACTTCTTTAAACGGGGTGCGTCAAAAAACAGCTACTACCTTCAGTGGCTGCTTCTCGCTCTGATCATCCTCTTTGCCCGAGGCAAGTCTTTTCTCTTCTTTCCCGTGGCCGCCTGCCTTTGGGGCGTGCTCTTATCCCGCCTGTCCGTAAGAAAAATCGGCGGCCTCACCGGCGATGTTTACGGCGCCATCGTGGAGACGGGCGAACTTTTCATGCTGATATTATTCGGAGTATTTTTCTCATGAGTATTTACATGATGCGCCACGGAAAAACCGCGGCCAACGAAAAGAAATACTACGCCACGCCGACCGAGCCCTTGCTTCCCGTGGATCCCTCTGTGGCGCTGAAATTAAAAGATGAAGTCGCCGCCCTTTCCGTAACATCCGTGGTGACGAGCCCCTATCTCAGGGCGAAGGAGACGGCGGCCATCCTGTGGGACCGTGGGCCTGTGGCGGAAGAGCCCCTGATTCGTGAAGTGAATCTGGGCGTCTTGGAAGGCCGTACATTTCACCACGCCTACGACCGGTACGGCGAGGCCCTTGAGCCCTGGATCGACGATCCCTTTAATTACGGTCCGCCGCAAGGGGAAAGCCTTCGCGGGGCCTACAAACGGGCGCAGGCTTTTTTGCAGATCGCAAAAGACGACACCCTCTACATCAGCCACGACGGCTTTATGCGCCTGGTGCTATCGGCCGTAAAAGGCGACGTGCATGCTTTTTTCGACTACAAGCTGGAAAATTTTCAAATCATCAAGATCAAATAAAAGTGACAATTCCGTTACAAAACCTGTGGAACGCTTCAATCGGTCCCGTCCTTTTGCTATAGTTTTAGAAGCTTAAAAGCAAGGAAAGGATGTTACCATTGAAATACACATTGAAACGCCTATTGGCACTTTTTTTATGTCTGGGAATTCTGCTTCCCGCATCGGGGGTCTTCGCTCAAAGTTACGAAAGTCCGCGAAACTTGGCGGTGGCATTGGCTCAGGGAGAAGGGGGAAGCTACGACGCCTTCACCATTACTTGGAGCAATCCCGAAGGTGTGAAGAAACAATTGGAATCGGGAAAGACCGTAGCCTACGAAATCGACAGCAAAGTCAATCTCGGCCCCTGGTCTTCGAAAAACGGGCAGAGTTTTAAAGGTGAGCTTACTTTAAATGAAAAAGACCGCGTGGAAATGAAGCTTGACGGCGCGAAGTTTTCGAATTTGGCGAATCCCGCCATCGAAAGTAAGCTTTACAGCTTCCGCGTCCGCTACATCGGTGAGGGCGAAAGCGCCTACACCAATGCGGTTTCCGTAGGCTATCGCCCGGTCTTTAACAATTCCAGTGCATGGTCCATGGAGGAATTGAGCGATGCCGGGAAGAACGGATTGATCCCGCCCTCGGTTAAGGCCGATATGAAGACGGAAATTACGCGGGAAGAATTTACGGAAGTCATCGTGCGCCTCTACGAAAAAGCGGAGCACGTCCATTTAGTGGCGGGAAAGAGCCCCTATAAGGACACGAAAAACGAATCCGTGGTCATCGCATCGCGCCTTGGATTGGTCAACGGCGTGGGCAAGGATAAATTCGCCCCCAAATCGAAGATCACCCGGGAGCAAATGGCCACCATTTTGACCCGCTTCTTAAACAGCGTGGAAGTGGAAGGGGACAAGACGATGGGTGCGCCCTTCGCCGATCACGCAAAGATCAGCCCCTACGCCCGGGAATCCGTCTACGAGCTTCAGTCTTTGGGACTAATGGAGGGCTACAAGAACAACGAATTTAAGCCCAAGACCCATGCCTCGAGAGAACAGGCCGTGGTCCTGGCGCAGCGGATCTATTCCTTTATCGAAAAGTAACCGAGTTCATAGAATGAGAAAACCGAAGGCAGCGAAAGCCTTCGGTTTTTGCATGTTTTTTGAATAATAAGAAATTAAAGCAATTTGGGCAGGAGGGTGGAAGCCAGGCCCAGGAAGATAAAAAAGCCGCACACGTCGGTGAATGTTGTGAGAAAAATCGGCGACGAAATGGCCGGATCGATTTTCAACTTGTCGAACAAGAGGGGCAAAAGGAAGCCGACGATGCCGGCGATGACCATGTTTAAAATCATGGCGGCGAAGATAATCAGGCCTAAATACACATTTTGGTACTTCAAATACAAGACGACGCCGGCGAAAAAGCCGATGACGGCGCCGTCAAAAATCCCCAGGCCGATCTCTTTTAAAACCAGGGGCAGGTCTTCTTCCAAACTGATTTCGTCGCGGGCCAAACTGGTCAAGACGATGGAGAGGGCTTGATTGCCGGCGTTTCCTCCCATCCCCGTGACGATGGGCATGGCGGCGGCGAGGGCCACCACTTGGCTGATGGTGTCTTCAAACATGCTGACCACCGCCGATGCCATAAAGGCCGTAAACAGATTGATGACGAGCCAAGGCAGGCGGCTTTTTACGGAGTGGAAGAAATTGGAGTCGAATTCTTCGTCTTTGGAAACCCCACCGATGGCCAAGATGTCTTCGTTATGTTCTTCTTCCATAACGTCGATAATGTCGTCTGAGGTAATGACGCCGAGGATGGCCTCGTTTTTATTGACGACGGGCAAATACTTTAAGTCGTATTTATAAATTAAATTCGACGCTTCTTCCTGATCCTGATCCGCATAGACGAAAAAGGGGTGGGTCTCCACGAGATCGGCCAAAGGTTTAAAGCCCGGCGCCACGAGGATCTCCCGCAAATCGACGATGCCCTGAAGGCGGTGCAAATTATCCGTAATGAAAATGGATTCGATAATTTCCGTCGTAGGGGCGATCTCCTTGATCTTTAAAAGAGCTTCGCGCACGGTAAGGGATTGTTTCAGGGAAATAAACTCCGTGGTCATAATCCCGGCGGCGCTGTCGTCGTCATAGGACAAGATCATCTTGAGAATATTCGATTCGCTTTTCTTCATATAGTTGAGAATGTCTTTTCGTTTAATCGTGGGCAAAAGCCCCAATAAATCGGCGACATCCGCATTGGTCATGTAGCTGAAAATGTCGATGAGCTCTTTCGTCGAATAGAAACCGGCCATCATAACCTGAAGCTCTTCTTCGGCATTTTCGATGAGATTGGCGATCTCTTCCGGATCCAACATAAAGAGGAAGTACTGAAGATCCGCCGAATCCAAATCCTCCAACACTTCGTCGATATCGACGGAGTGGTAGGAATCGAAGATATTCTTGGCGTTTTGTACACTGCCCTCTGTGATGCAGGCGTCGATCTTTTCTTTTAACAAATTGTAATCGGACTCATATTCCATAGTCTGTCACCTCCCGGATGGTACATAAACAGTATACCATTGAAGGACCTACGAAGTCACATTTGGTGAAAGAGAAGGTTGTTAAAAAAGAAATAAAAAGTCATAGAACTGTAACAGAGAAGTAACATAAATGACGTCTCAAATTATTACATTCTGTAACCAACTGTGTTATAATTTCAAAAGATCATTAAGAAAAATCTAATTTCGAATGGAATCGCCCGCCTTCGGGCCCTTTCAAAGCGAAGTATTTTATAAGGAGTGTTGTTACCACATGAGTCACAAGTTCAAGCTTGCCGTCGGAACGACTGCGTTGGCAATCATTTCGATCGTAGGCCTTAGAGATACCGGCGTTTTCGTGCAGGATCATAACACCACATTGTATAGCGGCAGCGAATTGAAATTCGCCGTGGAAGAACAAGCAAATATCGTCGATTCCAACGATCGCGGCTACATAGTCCAAAAGGGCAATGCCAAGGTCACCGTTCCCAAGGAAAAGATCTTGGTTACCGAAAGCAAACCTCAATATTACACGGTAAAGAAAAACGCCATCTTGAAAAAAGACGGCAAGGTCGTCCGCAACCTCTTTATCGGCGAAACCCTTCAAACGGTGAAGCACTACCCGAACACGGTAGCGGTAAATACAGAAGACGGCCTTTTCGGATCCGTTGAAAACAAATTTATCGAACCCATCGAAGGGCCTCACATGACCCCGGCCAAGGTGAAACAAAATTTAAAACTTGAAAATGCCAACGGCGTTTACCAATTGGCTAAAAACCAATCGGTTAATGTAGTGAGCTACAAAGACGGCCTCTTCATCATTCTCGATGAAGAAGGCAAGGATTTCCAAATCGATCCCAACTACCTGGACTTCGGTGAAGGCGGTGTGAAGGCCGTGCAACGTGCAGTCATTCAAAAGCAAGCGCCGGTCAAAAAGATCGCCGAACCCGTGGCCATTGCACCGAAAGTAGACGGCGCGAAGGCACAACAGGTCATCGACTCGGCATTCAGCAAAATGGGTTCTCCCTACGTATGGGGCGCCACCGGCGACGGCGGTTACGACTGCTCCGGCCTCGTGTACGCCATCTACGTCAACGAATTGGGGATTTCCCTTCCCAGAACCTCTTCCGCACAATCCCAAGTGGGCGCTCAAGTGGATCGCTCCCAATTACAACCGGGCGATTTGATTTTCTTTAACACCACGGGCAAGGGCGTCAGCCACGTCGGCATCTACATCGGCGACGATACCTTCATCCACGCCAACAGCGGCAGTGGTCGGGTAAAACAAAATAAATTATCTGAAAAGTATTATAACTCCCGTTTTGTGAACGCAACGCGCGTGTTATAATGAAGCAGAAACACGAAGAGCGGTTCGCCGCTCTTTTTTAATAGGAGGGAAAAATGAAATTTGACGTAAGCCCGCTGCGGGAGCAGCTTCTCGGCGACTTGACGGAAAAAGTCGCCGTCGCCAAGGAAAGAGGGATCGGATACAAGCTCTTAATCCTTCGCGTCGGAGACAAAAAGGCGGACATAAGCTACGAAAATTCCATTAAGAAATCGGCGGAAAAAGTGGGCATCGACGTGAAGGTCACTGCTTTCGCCGACACGGCGGGGGAAAGCGAGATTTTATCGGAAGTGAATCGCGGCAATCGGGACGAGGGCATCGGCGGGATCTTGATTTTCCATCCTCTGCCCAAGCATTTCGATGTCGAAGCCATTGACAGCGCCATTCAATCGGAAAAGGACATCGACTGTTTGAGTCCCCTGAATCAGTGGAAAATTTTCACGGGGCAGGGAAAGATCATGCCCGCCACGGCGAAAAGCGCCCTTATGATTGCAGAGGCCATGGGGGATTTAGAAGGCAAACGGGTGTTGATTATTAACCGCTCCATGGTCATCGGCAAGCCTCTGGCCATGATGCTTTTAGATAAAAACGCCACGGTAACCCTGGGCCATTCCCGCACGAAAGACATTCCCGGCTTGGCGAAAGATTACGACGTGGTGGTTTACGGCACGGGGCAGTCCCGCTGGGTGACGGCGGATTTTGTGAGCGACGATCAGTGCATTATCGACTGCGGCATCGCCTTCGACGAGAGCGGAAAATTAACCGGCGACGTGGACTTCGACGCGGTCGTGGACAAGGCGCATTTGGTGACTTCCGTGCCCGGCGGCGTGGGAAGCCTTACGAATTTACTTTTGCTGGACAATATGTTTCTCGACTAGATTTTTTCCATGAAAAAGCCCTCGCTTCATCGGCGAGGGCTGATTTTATTTTTTGCGAATAAACTTCCACAGGGCGTAGCTTTTTATAAAGCTTGCCGTGGCTTTGCGCACGGGCTTTTTCCGCATGGCCTTGGCGCCTGCCTTGGCACCTTTGGACATGGCTGCAAATTTCACGATTTTCGATAGTTTCATAACCGCCTCCTTATATGAGTACATACCCGAAGGGAGGGGCGTTTACGCAAGGGAGCCTTATCGGCGATGGGTATCCCTGTTTTGGTCGTTATCGTTGTCCTGATCCTGTTCGTCTTCATTGGCCTTTTGTGTTTCCTGATCGTACCATTCCTTGGTGTGTACTTGGCAATAGTTCGAGGGCAGGGTGTAGTAGTCCTTGGGCAGGATGCCGTCGAATGCTTTCGGATCGTAGCCCTTGGGCCGCACGAAGTAGTAGCCGTAGGTAATGGTTTCATAGGGGCAGTAGGTGGAGGCCAATTGACCGGAGACGGAGCAGATGAGTTTTCGCGTGTAGTTTTGCGTTTCCTTTGTCGGCGCCGTGTTGGGCAAGAAAGGCAGAGTCACCGTGGAGCGGGCTCTTCGGGCGTAGGTTGTGGCCAAGAGGCCGGTCTTGTCGCTCACTTCGTGCATTTCGAAATCCGCCGGAAGCTCCCAAGGCGTTCCGTCGCCCAGGATGGCCACGAGGGAAGCGTACAGGCTTTCCGTAAGGGAGCGATCTCCGGCCAAGGCGATTTTTTGAAGGTCGTTGCCCATCCACAGGCCGTAGGTGTATCGAGGCGTGGCGCCCAGGGCGAAGTAATCTGCGCGGTACTTGTTTGTGCCGGAAACGGCAAAGGCGTCGTAGCCCGATGCTCGAAGATTTTCGGCCAGGGGCGAACGGCCCAGGGCGTAGCGAAGGAGGGCGTCTTCTCGATGGATGTCCTTTGCCGCGGTCTTTCCGTGTTCGTAAAGGACGCGTCCTTTGCGGTCGGTAATCTTTTGTACGGTGTAATTGTCGGATACGCTCGGCGATGCGATGCGGGCGTAGCTGTTTGTTAGAGCCATAAGATTCATGCCGTCCACGAAATTTCCCGCCGCCATGGCGTCGTAGGTCATGTCGTGGCGCTTGGCATTTTCCTTGGGCGTCTTTACGGCGTCGTCTTGCCGCTCTCCCTTATAGAGACCGAGGCGGTTCAGATTTTTCAATACGGGATCGAAGCCGTAGCGTTCCAGAATCTTTCCGCTGATGGCCAAGCGGGTATTGGCGGCGCCGTCTGCCAGGACGTCGTAGCCGTAGAAGGAATCGGCATTGGGCCATATGATTCCGTCGACGTGCATGGGCGTGTCGTCGTAGGAGGTGGCCAGGGTGTCGCCTTCGCTTAAGGCGGCGAGGTAGGTGGTTAAAGGCACGATGGCGGTGCCCGGTTGTCGCTTGCTCGTCAGGTGATTGTAGCGGAGACGGGCGGGATCTTTTAAGTCGTTGCCTCCGGCGAGGGCCACGATGGCGCCGGTGGTATTGTCGGCGATGATCGCCGCCGATTGCGGTTGCAGGCTGCCTTTTTCCGGCAGAAGGAACAGATCGGCGGGAAGGACGAGTTCCTCTTCCGTGATTTCGATGGCGTCTTTATAGGCCTCGTAGAGTTCGCCCTGAAGGAGAAGGGTGGAAGGATTTTTCAAATCGCCCGCCTGAAACAAGGTTCCGGCGCCGGCCACGGTGCGGAGGTTGCCGTTTTCGTCTAAGTAATAGAGGTTTTTCAAAAGAAGATTGCCGTTTGATTCAGTAAAGTATTCTCCGTCGATTTCCAATCCGCCGTCGGTTTTCGTGAAGGCGCCGGCGGGAAGATGCATATTGCCCTTCTCGTCGAAGAGGGCCTCGTAGGGGTAGTAGAGCACGTGGCCTTCCTCGTCGATCATGCGGTCATTTCCGTCGGTGTTGAAGTCCACGAAGTTCGCGCCCTTGTTTTTTCCGCGGGCAATGAGGGCGGGATAAGTATCGTAGAGGGCGTCCATTTTTTTCTGGAAATCCCCCACGATGGTGGAGTGGATGGTGAGCCCTCCTTCGCGGACCTGTTTTTCCGCGGCCTGTTTGTCCATGTGGCTGATCTTCGCAAGAATGGCGACGGCCTCGTCGGAAATCACGTCGGCCACGTAGGAAGAGTAGGGCGAGGGGGGATTTTCTTTCGGCATAAAGGAAATGGGAATTTGCGCGTAGCTCTTTGCCTCCTCCGCCGTGATGTAGCCGGCTTGGTTCATGGCGCGGAGCACCACTTTTTTTCGCTCTTCGGCCCGGGGGTTTTCAATTAAATCGTAGGAGCGATCGCCGATGGTTTGCGTGGCGATGACGTTGGCGCCGTCGTTTTCTTCCGTGGGAATCCGCTTAATCGGTTGGTAGGAGGCGGGGGATTTTACGATGCCCGCCAAAAGAGCCCCTTCTTCCACGGTCAGGTCTTTGGCGTGTTTGGAGAAATAGGCATTGCTCGCCGCCTCGATGCCCTGGCTGCCCAAGCCCAAATCCACTCGGTTCAGATAGGCCTCCAAAATTGCATCTTTTCCTAATTTTTCTTCCATGCCCAAGGTTAGGTAGGCCTCCTTGATCTTTCGATCCAAGGACTGCTCGCTGCTTAAGTAGACGTTTTTTACCAATTGCTGGGTGATGGTGGAACCGCCCCGTTCGATGGCGCCGCTTTTTGCATTGGTCAGGATGCTCGCGCCCAATTGGCGAAAATCCAGGCCGTGGTGTTTGTAAAAACTCCGGTCCTCCACGGCGAGAAAGGCCTCCTTCACGTGATCCGGCACCTGATCGACAGAGATGTTTTCGCTGAAGACGGAAGGATCCACCTCGTCGATGGGATTGCCCTCGGCATCGAGTATGTAGGATGTCTGCGGAATGGACGTGGTTAAGTCGTCGAAATCAACCGGCGGCAAGTCCTTCAGTATGGACACGATCCATATGGCCACGATGCCCCCCAAAAGAACGAGAAGAAATAATATGGCCGCGAGAAGCATTTGCCATGTTTTTTTGCGGCGAAGTGTATGTTTAATCCCCATGGAAACCCCCTTTTTTGCCATTATATCATGGCCCATTGTTGCGTAGAAGTGGAAGGTTGTGTATATTTAAAAAGAAGCTTAGGCAGGAGGCAACATGGAAGAAAGAGAAAAAGTGGTGACGGCGTCGGTTTACGACGAGTCCGAAACTTACTACGAGGAAAGTTTAAAAGAATTAAACGCCCTGGTGAAAGTGGCCGGCGGCCGCGTGGTGGCATCCATCGAACAGAAGGTGCGCGCTTACAATCCGGCGACCTTAATGGGCAAGGGCAAGCTCGAGGAGCTGAAGGATTTCGTCCGGGCGGAGGACGTGGATTTGGTCATATTTGACCAAACCCTCTCCGGCGTTCAAATGCGTGAAATTGAAAAGGTGCTGGAAGTGGACGTTCTCGACCGCACGGCCCTTATATTGGACATCTTCGCTTCCCGTGCGAAAACCGATGTGGGCAAGCTCCAGGTCTATTTGGCTCAGCTGGAATACGGCAAGAGCCACTTAATCGGCAAGAAAAACTATTCCCGCTTAGGTGGCGGCATCGGCACCAGGGGCCCCGGGGAACAGAAGCTGGAAATCGACCGCCGGCGCATCGCAGGAGACATTCAGCGGGTAAAAAAGAAGCTGAAACAGGCGCGAAAGATTCGCGACACGGGACGAAAAAATCGCATAAGTTCCCAAGTACCGGCCATTGCCCTGGTGGGCTACACCAATGCGGGAAAGTCCTCGGTGATGAATCGGCTCTTGAAAGAATCCAATGCAAAAGGACGGGAGGTTTATGTGGAAGACATGCCCTTTGCCTCCCTGGATCCCGACACCCGGCGCATTCGTCTGCCCGACGGCTTGGTGGTCTACGTGACGGACACCGTGGGTTTTATTTCCAACCTGCCCACGACCTTGGTGGAGGCCTTTCACACCACCTTGGAAGAATTGAAGGAATCGGATCTCATCGTCCACGTCATCGACGGTTCGGCGGAGGATGCGGCCCTTCGCTACGAGACGACCAGGAAGCTCTTAAATGACCTCGGTGCCGCCGACGTGCCTAGCCTTCTCTTCGTCAATAAAAAGGATTTAATGGAGGGCAAGAAACTGCCCTTTATGCCGGCGGAAGAGACGGTGATCTACGGATCCTGCAAGCACGACAGGGATTTCGATTACTTTTACGACGCCGTGCAAAGGAAAGTGGAAGACCTTTACGTAAAGGTGGATTTAAAATTTTCCTTCAATGAAATGGATCGTGTGGAGGCCGTAAAAGCCAATTACCCGGTGGAGCGCCTGGACTACGATGCCGACGGCGTCACCATGACGGCCACCTTGCCGAAGCGGGTCTACGACCGAATGAAACCCTATATAAGGAGGCGCTATGTATAAAACCGTCTATCGAAGGGGCGAGAGCCGACTAATCGAAAAGAAATCCGAATTCATCGGTCGCGTGGCCTATGCCGCGACGAAAGAGGCGGCGGAGGCATTTATCCGTGCCATTCGTGAAATGGAAAAAGACGCCACCCACAATTGCACCGCCTACATTATCGGCGAAGAGGGGCTGATTCAAAAATACGACGACGACGGCGAACCCCAAAAGACGGCGGGGCCGCCCATACTGGAAGTGCTGAAGCGCAACGAGCTGAGAAATGTGGTCTGCGTCGTGACCCGCTACTTCGGCGGCACCCTGCTCGGAGCCGGCGGCTTGATCCGCGCCTATTCCTCGGCGGCATCGGAGGCTTTAGTCGATGCGAAGATCGTGGAAATGCACGAAGCCGTGGACATCACCTTCTCCTACGCCTACACGGCCCACGGCGCCATCGAAAATTACATGCGGGAGCGTGGCTATCCCGTCTTGAATTGCGCCTTCAGCGATCAAGTACAAGTGACGACGACGGTGTATAAATCGGGAAAAGAAGCCTTTGAATCTTATTTACAAGACGCCACCTCAGGCGAAGTTGTTATAATAGAAGAAAAAGAAACTGAGCGGCCGGTCTACGAAAAAAAGATGCTCGTAGACGATGTGGCCTACGACCAAATACTTTATGGAGGCAAGAATGAAGCAAGAGATTGATGCAGTAGTTCAATGGATGAGAGAAACCGTAGCGGCCGCCCATGCCGACGGCGTGGTCTTCGGATTAAGCGGGGGCATCGACTCCGCCGTGGTGGCCGGGATCGCCAAGCGCGCCTTCGGCGACAACGCCTTGGGCATTATTATGCCCATCGACTCCAATCCCCAAGACGAAAAAGACGCCCGTCTCGTGGCTGAAAGCCTGGATCTTAATGTGGAAAAAGTGGATTTGACGAAGACCTTTCACGCCCTCGTAGACGCATCCTTTGAAAGCGATGTTGCCATGGCGAGAGCCAATGTGAAGCCGCGCCTGCGCACGACGACCCTGTATTATTACGCCCAAGACAGAAACTATTTGGTCTGCGGCTGCTCCAATGCCAGCGAATACTACATCGGCTACTTTACAAAATACGGCGACTCCGCTTGCGACCTCATGCCCATTGTGGATTTCGTGAAATCGGAAGTGGTGGAACTGGCCAAAACATTGGGCCTGCCCAAGGAAGTCATCGAGAAAAAACCCACGGCGGGCCTCTATGCCGGCCAAACCGACGAAGACGACATGGGCTTTACCTACGCCGAACTGGACGCCGCCGTGCGGGGACACAACGAGGGCGAGCACAAAGAGGCCATTGCCCGGCGCCACAAAACCAGTGCCCACAAACGGGCATTGCCGCCGAAATTTGAAAGATAAGGGGCGCGCGTGTTATAATTAACCGTTATAAACAAAGGAGGTAACTATGTCAGGACATTCGAAATGGCACAACATTAAAAATAAAAAAGGAAAGGCCGACGCCAAGCGCGGCAAGATCTTTACGAAAATGGCGAGAAAAATCGCCGTAGCTGTAAAAGAAGGGGGCGACGATCCCGATTACAATCCCGCCCTGAAGGCGGCCATCGACAGCGCCAAAGCGGAAAACATGCCCAACGACAACATCGAACGGGCCATTAAAAAAGCCGCCGGCGAAGGCGACGACGGCAACTACGAATCCATTACCTACGAAGGCTACGGTCCCTCGGGCATCGCCGTCATGGTGCAATGCTTGACGGACAATCGCAACCGTACGGCACCGGATGTGCGCCACGCTTTCGATAAACACGGCGGCAATTTGGGAACCGACGGCTCCGTCTCCTTCCTCTTCGACCGCAAGGGCCAATTGGGGATCGAAATTAAAGAGGGCATGGATCCGGAAGTCGTGGAAATGGATGCCATCGAAGCAGGCGCCGAAGACATTCGCACAGAAGACGGGGGCATCGAAATTATTACCTCGCCGGAAGATTACCAAACCGTGCGGAAGAATTTGGAAGAGGCGGGCTACGAATTCGTCATCTCCGAAATCACCTACCTGCCTCAAACCACCACGGTTTTAGAGGATCCGGAAGACCGCAAGAAAATGGCGAAACTCATCGACCAATTGGAAGAAAATGACGACGTACAGGAAGTCATTCACAATTGGGAAAACGACGACGAAGACGACGAATGAGGTGGATTTTAGCTACGCTCGTGGCTGTGAGCTTCACTTTTCTGTTGTTCGGCACGGCCACGGACTCGGTCAGTGGAAACGAGGCCTATTACCACCGCCAAATGATTGAAAATAAAATTCCGGCGGAGACGGGAAAGTCCTTGAAGGAATTGGACAGAATCTCCGCGGCGCTGCGCGTTTATTTAAAGCAGGGCGATCCTCGGGTGTTGACCCCGCATTTCAACGAGAATGAAGTGGATCACATGGCGGACGTATACGCTCTGTTTCACCTCATGCGCAGACTCTGTGTTGCAGCGACAGTTGTGGCCACCACCGGCTTTTTTGCCTTGGCGAAAAAATTCGGCGTGAAAGAAGGATTGAGAAGCATCGGGCGGGCTGCCCTCGCGTTGGTCGCCACATTTCTTATATTAGGCGGCGGCATCGCCATGAATTTCACCGAGGCCTGGTACACCTTCCACACCCTCTTTTTCTCCAACAAGCTCTGGCTAATGGATCCGGCCACGGATCTGATGATCAAAATGCTTCCGGAGGCTTTTTTCTTCGGCATGGTCAAACAAATCGGCCTGATTATGGCAGTGGGGCTTCTGATCGTGGCCTCCTTTGCCTTTTTGAAAGGAAGTAAACATGAGATTAAATAAAACCATCGACCACACCATCTTAAATCCCGATGCGACGAAAGACGAAGTCATTAAAGTCATCGATGAAGCCAAGGCCTATGACTTCGCCTCCGTCTGTTTGGAGCCCTGCTGGGTCACTCTCGCGGCTGAGCGATTGGCGGATTCCGAGGTGAAGGTGTGCACGGTCATCGGCTTTCCCTTGGGGGCCAATACGAAAACAGTAAAGGCATTCGAAGCGAAGGAAGCCGTGGAAAACGGCGCCGACGAAGTGGATATGGTACTGAATATCGGCGCATTAAAAAGCGGCGAATATGATTTGGTTCTCGAAGACATGAAGGCCGTAAGGGAAGCGGCGAAAGATGCCGTGGTCAAAGTCATTTTGGAAACTTGCCTTCTCACCGATGAAGAAAAGAAGAAGGCCTGCGCCTTGGCCAAAGAGGCGGGCATGGATTTCGTGAAGACCTCCACGGGCTTTTCTACGGCCGGCGCCACGACAGAAGATGTAAAGCTCATGCGTGAAGCCGTGGGCGATGCCATGGGCGTGAAAGCCAGCGGCGGCATTCGGGACAGAGAAACCGCCGAAGCCATGATCGCCGCCGGTGCGAGCCGAATCGGCGCGTCGAAGTCCATCGCCATCGTAGGAGAATAAAGTGAATCCCGTAGCATTTACCCTCTTCGGTTTAGAGGTGCGCTGGTACGGCATCTTTATCGCCTGTGGCGCTCTGCTCGCCATCTTTTTTGCGGAAAAGCTCATCGAGCGAAATCCCCGCGTGCCCAAAGAGGCGGTGGTGGACGTGAGCATTTTCGCCTTGCCCTTAGGCATTATCGGCGCCAGGGCTTATTACGTCTTTTTTGAATGGGAGTATTACAGCGCCCACCTGTCCGAGGTGCTCGCCATACGAAACGGCGGCTTGGCCATACACGGTGGCCTCCTCGGAGGTTCCCTGGCCATATTTATTTACTGCCTCGCGAAAAAAATCAGCTTTTTCGAGCTCATGGACATGTTGGCCCCCGGCGTCGTCTTGGCACAGGGCATCGGCCGTTGGGGGAACTTTATGAACGGCGAAGCCCACGGCGGCGTCACCACCGTTCCCTGGGCAATTAATGTGGGCGGGCAAATGGTCCATCCTACCTTTCTTTACGAATCCATTTTAGATGTGGGGATTTTTCTCTTTCTCTACTTCTGTCTTTCGAAGAAACGTCGCTTCCCCGGCGAGCTGGCCGGCGCGTACATGATTCTCTACGGCATCGGCCGCTTCTTTATCGAAGGCCTCCGCACGGACAGCCTCTACATCGGCCCGCTTCGCACGGCGCAAGTGGTAAGCATCATCGGCATTTTCTTGGGCATCCTCTTGTTAATTGTGCAGTCCAAGCGAATTAAAACGGGCGATTATGCCCTGAAGGAAGAGAAGGCAGCGACAAATAAATAAATTCATCGGAGAAACCACCTTTTTTGGGTGGTTTTTTTATTTTGCGCTTGAATACCCAATTAAATGGTGTAAAATATAATTAAGTGGGAGAGAGTGGTAGAAAAGGGTTTAAGTGGGGGCACTATGTTCTTCGGTGAAGTAAAACATACCATCGACACAAAAGGGCGCTTGGTCTTGCCGGCGAAATTTCGCGACGGCATCCGTGACGGCTACGTCATGACCAAGGGCTTGGATCAGTGCATCTTTTTATTCCCCATGGACGAATGGCGCCGCATGGAAGAGAAGTTAAAGACCCTGCCCCTCACTCATAAAGACGCCCGCGCCTTCGTGCGCTACTTCTTCTCCGGGGCATGTGACGGCGAACTGGACAAACAGGGCCGCGTGCGCATTCCCCAGAATCTCACGGACTACGCGAAACTCGACGGAAGCGCGGTTATTATCGGCGTTGGCACCCGCATGGAAATTTGGTCCGACAGCTTGTGGAACGACTACACGGAAGACGAGTCCCTGTCCTACGACAACATCGCCCAACAACTGTCCGATCTCGGAATTTAGGAGGGACCATGGAATTTAAACACGAGCCCGTTCTAATGAACGAGGTTATCGAGGGATTAAAGATACGACCCGACGGCACCTACGTGGACGGCACCTTAGGGGGCGCCGGGCACAGCGGCGAAATTTTAAAGCGATTGGATAGCGGCCTGCTTGTGGGCATCGATCAAGACGATGCTGCCCTCGCCGCGGCGAGAAAGCATTTGGAAAGCATCGGCGAAAACTTTCAATTGGTGAAGGGCAATTTCGTCGACATGCCGGCTATTTTAAAAGCGTTACATATCGAGGAAGTGGACGGGATTCTCCTGGACATCGGCGTCAGTTCCCATCAATTCGACTCGGCGGAGCGGGGGTTCAGCTATCGCTTCGACGGCCCGCTGGACATGCGCATGGACAGGACCATGTCTTTGCGCGCCTACGACATCGTGAACACGTACAGCGAAAAGGATCTGGCGAAAATCATCAAAAGCTACGGGGAAGAGCGCTGGGCCGATCGCATCGCGCAATTTATCGTGAAAGAGCGCAAGGAAGCGCCCATCGCCACCACCTTCCAATTGGTGACGGTTATAAAAAAAGCCATCCCGAAAAAAGTGCGGCAAGAGGGTGGCCATCCGGCGAAGAAAACGTTTCAAGCCCTGCGCATCGCCGTAAATCGGGAGCTGGACGTGTTGGAATCGTCGATTCCTGAGATGGTCCGCCTCCTAAAGCCCGGCGGACGGCTGGGAATCATCACCTTCCATTCCCTGGAAGACAGAATCGTGAAAAACAGTTTTCAATATTTATATAAAGATTGCATCTGTCCGCCGAGGCAACCCATTTGCACCTGCGGAAAGAAGCGTGAGATCGAAATCGTAACGAGAAAGCCCGTCACGGCATCGAATGAAGAACTCAAACGAAATCATCGGGCCCATTCGGCGAAGCTGCGTATAGCTGAAAAAATTTAGGGGGAGTGTTATAATGAAACGAGTCGAAAAGAAACGTCCCCGCCTGAGGCCCGCGAAAGGTCCGAAGCGGAAGTGGATGTCCCGTTCTGCCCTTTTCGGGATTCTTTTGTGCATGGTGGGCATCACCGCCTGTCTGCAACTGAGGGCCCATACGCAGATCGCCCTGTTAAATGCAGCTATCGAGGCACAAAACAAGGCGTTGGTCGATATGGACAAAACTTACAGGGACATGAATGCCGACTTAGATGAAATAAAAAATTCAGACGAGATCATGAAAAAAGCGAAATTTCAGCTGGGGATGGTCTATCCCGACAACGATCAGGTAAAATACATCGACGTGAAAGTACGCAACGAGGAAAACGACGTAAACGAGAACGTCTACCTGAACCCGGTGATCTCGGTTTTGCATATTTTCAAATAAACAGTGGGAGGCTCTTGTGGGGGAGCAGAAAAGTAAACAAACGAAAAGAGTGAGGAAGAGAAAAAGAGATCGTCGATTTCTTTTAAACCATCTCCGAAAGATGGACAGAAAAGTGGCGTTTCTATATGTATTTCTCTGCTTGCTCTTTTTTATTTTGTGGGTGCGCGTAGGCTATTTACAAATCGTCGACGCCGACAATCTGACCCGCGAGGCCCTGGCACTGACGACGAAAAGCGTCAAGCGTCCCGAGCGGGGCTTAATTTTTGATGCCGACGGAAACAAATTGGTGGGAAACATCAGCAAATCCGACATCTACATCGACACGAATATCTTGGCCGGCGCGAAGGACAGTCAGAAGGAGCGGGAAAAGCTTCGGCGCCTCGCCCTGAAGACCCTGGACATGACCGAGGCGAAGTTCGACGAGCGCATGGAAAAAAGCGGCTATGTCCTGCTGAAAAACAATGTGGAACGCTCTGTGGCCCTGCGACTGAAGGATTCGGATATACCCGGCCTCGTCGTGGAAGATTTCGAGGCTCGCACCTATCCCAACAACGATTTGGCTTCCTTGGTCATCGGCTTTGCGGGAAAAGAAGGAGACGGCCGCTACGGCATCGAAAAATATTACGACGACGCGCTTCGTCTCGCGCCGACCTTCGGCAAGAAAAAGGACAGTCAAGTGCCCATTAACGCCGGCGCCAATTTAAAGCTGACGATTTCCGAATCCCTTCAGCGAAAAGTGGAAGATGTCTTGGACAGTCACCAGGAAAAAAAGCACGCCCACCGCATGACGGCCATTGTGCAGGAGACGCAGACCGGCGCCATTCGCGCCATGGCTTCCACCGACGACTACGACTTAAACCACCCGAGCAGGCCGACGACGAAAGAGCAGAAGGCCGTGTGGAAGGATTTAAAAGACGAGCAGCGGTCGAAGATTCTGTTCGACAACTGGCGAAATTTTTCCGTGAGCGACACCTACGAGCCCGGTTCTACCTTTAAAACCATTACGGCTGCGGCGGCGCTGGAAGAAGACACCACCAATCCGAAAAAGCACTACTACTGCACCGGCTACGTCCGCGACATTCCCGGCGTCACCATCACCTGTACATCCCTTCCCAATCCCCACGGAGACATTACCATGGATAAGGCCTTTTCCGAATCCTGCAATGTAACCTTTGTGAACATTGCCAGAGAGCTTTCGAAAGAAGGGCTGTTTAAGTACATTCAGGCCTTCGGCTTCGGCGAAGAGACGGGGATCGACCTGCCTGCGGAACAAAAAGGCATCGTCCCGACGAATATAAAAGAAATTAACGAAGCCCGCCTGGCAACCATGAGTTACGGCCACGGCATCGCCGTAACGCCGATCCAAATGGTGACGGCGGTCTCGGCCGTGGCCAACGGCGGCTACCTTCTGAAGCCCTATGTGGTGGATGAGATTCAAGACGTAAGCGGCAATGTTTTGGTGAAACAGGGGCGCACCGTCCGTCGCCAGGTTATCAGCGAAACCACCAGCGAAACCATGCGCACCCTACTGACCCACGTGGTGGATCACGGCACGGGCACCATGGGCGCGGTGAATCGCTACCACGTCGGCGGCAAGACGGGAACCGCGGGGAAGGTATCGGACACCGGCGGCTACGAAAAGGATAAATACATCAGCTCCTTTGTATCCGTGGCTCCTATCGAAGACCCCAAATACACAGTGCTCGTCATCGTCGAAGAACCGGAAGGGGATTACTTCGGCGGCACCGTGGCGGCGCCCATCGCTTCGGAAATTATGGCGGCGGCCCTTCAGGAAGGGGACGTTCCGCCGACGGGAAGCGACCAATCGAAAAAGGTAAAGAAAGTCATCGTCCCCGATGTGAAGAACCTGCTCTTAGAAGATGCAGGGAAGGTGTTGACCGACGCGGGTCTTAAATTCAACATGGCCTCGGAAAATGTCGGCGATTTCGGCATGGTCATTCAACAAGCCCCGGAAGCGGGGACGGAAGTGGATGAAAACACCATCGTCGATTTAAAGATCGACCCCAACGACGGAAGAGAGCGCACCGTTCCCAATTTCAGGGGAAAGACGAAGCAGGAAGTGGAAAAGATTCTTGAATCCTCCAAGCTGGATTACGTTTTGGAAGGGGAAGGCACGGTGGTGAGCCAAGAGCCTTTGGCCGGCGACATCTTGCCGAAAGGCGCAAAAATCCACATTCGATTTGAAGCCGATGTCAGGGACAAACCATCCGATAACAATGCCGACGGAAACAATCGTCGAGAGGCGAAAGAAAAGACAAACAAGGCCCGAAACAAGGCCGGTAACAATTAAAGGAGTAGGCAAGCATGAGTATAGGCACAGGACTGATCAGCCTGGCGGTGGGATGGATCCTCGCCATGATCGGCGGGAAAGTATTCATTCCCATGTTAAAAAGATTACACGCAGGACAAGAAATTCGCGAAGACGGACCCCAAAGCCACCTGTCCAAGGCGGGAACGCCCACCATCGGCGGCGTGATTTTTCTCACGGCGGCCCTCATCGGGACGCTTCTTACGAAAAACATGACCTACGAAGTGGCCATCCTTTTCATTTCCACCTTGGGCTTCGGCCTTGTGGGCTTTGTCGACGACTACCTGAAAGTAGTAAACAAGAGGAACCTGGGCTTTACGGCGCTGCAAAAGCTTTTGGCCCAAATCTTCATCGCCGTCCTCCTGTACTTTCTCATTCTTCGTTCCGATAATCTCACCACCGCCGTGCTCTTGCCGGGCACCATGCGGCCGGTGGATTTCGGCATGTTCTTTATTCCCTTTATTATTTTCGTCGTCGTGGGCACGGTCAACTCCGTGAACTTAACCGACGGCTTGGACGGCCTGTCCTCGACGGTGACGACGATCGTTCTTTTGTTTTTCGCCGTGGTGAGCGCAAAAATGGGTCGCTCATCCATTGCGCTCTTTTGCATGACGTTGGCCGGCGGCCTCTTGGGATTTTTGTTTTACAACAAATACCCGGCCAAGGTTTTTATGGGCGATACGGGCTCCTTGGCCTTGGGCGGCGCCGTGGTGGCCATCGCCATTCTGTTGAATCTGCCCCTGCTCCTTCCCATTTGCGGCGGCATCTACTTCATCGAAACCCTGTCCGTTATTTTGCAAGTCATCTCCTTTAAAACGAGGGGAAAGCGAATTTTTCTTATGAGCCCCATTCATCACCATTTCGAGCAGAAGGGGATGAGGGAAGTACAAATCGTCGCCATGTTTGCGGCAGTAGAACTGATCCTCTGCATCATAAGTTACTTCTTGATTTTTTAGGAGCGTGTCATGAAAAATAAGAAAATATTGATTTACGGATTAGGTACCACAGGGTTAAGCGCCATCGATGCCTTAAAGGAGGACAACTCCCTTTACGTCTACGACGACAACAAAAGCCGCGTGGATTTGATCGAAGAAGAATTGCCCTTTTACGATGGCGAAGACGTGGATTTTGTCGTAAAGAGCCCCGGGATTCCACTGGATAGCGGCCTCTTGCCGGAGCTGGCGGAAAAAGACGTACCGATTATTTCCGATATCGAGGTGGCCTACCTTCTGAGCGACTGCGAAAACTTCATCGCCATTACGGGCACCAACGGAAAAACCACCACCACGGATCTCTTATACCATCTCTTAATCGACGGCGGAAAAGTCGCCTATGTGGGCGGCAACATCGGCGTCGGCGTCTTGCCTTTGGCGAAGCGGGCCAAAAAAGACGATTACTTAGTTATCGAATGTTCCAGTTTTCAGCTGGAAACCACCTTGGAATTTCGGCCGAAAGTGGCGATTTTAACCAATGTGACGGAAGATCATTTGGATCACCATAAATCCGTGGAAGCTTACAGAAAGAGCAAGGAAAAGGTCTTTGCCAATCAAAGGGATGAGGACGTACTTATCTTAAACATCGACGATCCCTACTTGGCCATGATCGGCGAAGAAGCGGATCATGCCCTGGTGGTAAGCACCACCCCCGTTCAACAAGACGGCGCCTACAAGGATCAAGACGCCCTGTATCTGTCCTACAAAGGGGAAAAAGTCTTTCTCATGAATCGCAGCGACATGCTCCTCGTGGGGGATCACAATGTCAGAAACGCCCTGGAGGCGGCCCTTTGCGCCTATGTCCTCGGTGTGGACGTGGCATCCATTAAAAACACCCTGATGAATTACCGGGGCGTCAGCCACCGCATGGAATTCGTGGACACCTTTAACGGCGTGGACTACTACAACGACTCCAAGGGAACCAATCCCGATTCCACGGACGTGGCCCTGGCAAGCTTATCGAAGCCCATTCACTTGCTGGCCGGCGGCTTCGACAAGGGTAGTGATTTTAAATCTCTTTTTGAAAAACACGCACAAGCCATCGCCTGCCTCTATGTGTACGGCGCGACGAAGGCGATTATCAAAGAAGAAGCCTTGGAAGCCGGCGTAAAAGAAGTGAAGGAATTCGAAACCATGAAAGAAGCCGCGGAAGCGGCCATGGATCGCGCCGTGGCGGGAGAAGCTGTGTTGCTTTCCCCGGCATGCGCCTCTTGGGATCAATTCCCCAACTACGAAGTGCGAGGCGACGAATTTAAACAGATCGTAAGGGAGAGATGGAGCTGATTAATTCATGGAACGAATCCGAAAATACGCTGATCCGCCCCTACTTATCGCCATCGTCCTGCTTTTGATCATCGGCGTCTTTATGGTGGCGTCCTCCTCCTTTACCGCAGGCCTCGCCGAATACGGAAAGGGCACCCATTTCTTGGAGCGCCACATAATTTTTCTTCTCATCGGCGTCGTGGCGGCGGGAGTCGGCTATGTACTCCCTCTAAAGGTATTTCAGCGCCTGGCCTTTCCCATGTGGGCATTGAGCATGGTGCTTTGTGCCGCCCTTTACACCCGTCTGGGCGTGAATGTCAACGGCGCCACTCGCTGGCTCGCCATTCCCGGGACGAAAATTCAGTTTATGCCGGCGGATATTTTAAAATACGCATCGATTTTTTACACGGCGAACCTCTGCGTCATCCATCGGGGGAAAAAGAAAAAAGGCGGTTTTCTTCCCATTGTGATCGTCATCGGGCTCTCTGTGGGTATCGTCATGAACGAAGACTTTTCATCGGCCATGGTCATCGCCATCAGCCTTTTGGGGATGTTCTTCATCTCCGGCATGAACTTCACCGAGTTTGTAAGCATACTGACCATGGGCATCGCCTTTATGTACGTCTTCGTCTTTCGCGTGGCATACCGCATGAAACGGCTCACATCCTTTATCAATCCATTCGACGACATCGGCAATACGGACTGGCAGCTTGCCCATTCCCTTTACGCCATCGGCACGGGATCGGTGACGGGCATCGGGTATTTTCGATCCCACGAAGTTTTCGATCGCCTGCCGGAAGCGTATAACGACTTTATCTTTGCCGTCATCGGCGAGGAATTCGGATTTATCGGCACCACGGTAGTCATCGCCCTCTTCGCCTTGTTTATTCAGCGGGGATTTTTGACGGCCTTAAAACAAAACAGCCTCTACGAAAAACTCATCGCCACGGGGATTTTTCTCTCCATCGGCTTTCAGGCCTTTTTCAATATGGGCGTCGCCGTGGGGATTTTGCCCGTTACAGGGATTACCCTGCCCTTTATTTCATTCGGGGGCACGGCCCTTATATTCGTCATGGGCATGAGCGGCATCCTTCTTAGATTATCGAGAAAAGGAGAATCAAAGTGAAAGTTATCTTGTCCGGCGGCGGAACCGGCGGTCACATTTATCCGGCCCTCGCCATAAAAGAAGCCATGGAAAAGAAAGACGAAAGCATCGAATTTCTGTACGTGGGGAAAAAAGACAGCATGGAAGAAGAGCTGGCGGCTAAATACGATATTCCCTTCGCGCCGGTGCACATTCAAGGCCTGCCCAGAAAGAAAATCAATAAAGAATCCATTATGACCATGGTGGAATTGCTCCACGGCCTTCGGGATGCAGGAAAGATTTTAAGAGACTTCCGTCCCGACGTAGTGGTGGGCACGGGAGGCTACGTCTGCGCCCCCATCGTGCTGAAGGCACAGAACATGGGCATTAAGACGGCGATTCAGGAACAAAACGCCTACCCGGGAAAAACCAATCGCCTTCTCGGCAAGCGCGTGGATTTAATCGCATACAGCTTTAAAGAAGCGGAAAAATATTTCCCCGAACATACGAAAAAGATCTTTACGGGCAATCCCATTCGCGCCTCCTTCGAAAAAATCGACGAAGAGACCGGAAGAGAAGCTGTGGGATACAATTCGGACAAGCCCTTGGTGCTCTCCTTCGGCGGCAGCGGAGGGCAGGAATCCACCAACGAAGCCGTCCTCGAAATTATGAAAAAACACGAGCATCTAAACTTCCATCTGGTACACATTACGGGAAAAGAACATTACGACGACTTTATCCGTCGCATGCCCGTGGTGGATACGGAATCCTACACCCTATTGGATTATTCCCACCAAATCCCCGAGTACCTGGCCGTAGCCGATTTGGTGGTCGCTTCTTCATCCGCCATGACTTTGGCAGAGATAAGCGCCATGCACCTGCCGTCCATATTAATTCCTAAAGCCTACACGGCGGGAAATCACCAGTTTCATAACGCCATGAGCTACAAAGAACAAGACGCCGCCGAGGTCATCGAGGAAGATGAACTGACGGGCCACGTGCTTTTTTTGGCCATCGAAGCCCTTTTGGACGACGAAGATAAGCGGCGGGAAATGGGCGCCAAGGCCTATCAAATGGTAAACACCAAAGGCACCGACACCATTGCCGAGGCGATTTTAGGACTTGTGACGCCATGAAGCCCGAAAATACGAAAAAGCGGCCGCGTCGCAAAAAAAAGCTTCAAAAAAAATACCGAAACCGGCGCATCGCCTTTCTTTTGATTGTGGCCATGGTCTTGGGAGGCGGCCTCTTCGCCTTTAACAATCTCACGGCCATGAAAGATGTGGAGGTCTCGGGAACCAAGGCCGTGAGCAAAAATACCGTGGTGAAAATCGCCAGGGAGTCCATGGGAAAAAGCTATTTTCGCATGAACAAATCCCGGCTGAAAAATCGCCTGGAGCAAATGCCCTATGTAAAAGAAGCGCGAATCGGCCTCAGCTTTCCCCACACCCTTTCCATCGCCATCGACGAAGAAATCCCCTTCGCTCAGCTTTACAGCGGCGAGGGCTACATCCTCGTCAACGAAGACTTCCGCGCCCTGGAAATCACCCGCTCCTACGATCCCAATCTGCCTAAGATCACTGGCGTGGTGACCGACGGCGTGCGCCCGGGTCAGGTGGCGTTTAAAAGTACGGGCAACGACAAAAAGATTCATATGATCAAGACCCTGTTCGCTTCGGAAATAAAAAAAGACATCCACACCGTGTCCATTTTGGATCGTGGCATGCGCGTGGCCTTTTCCGACGGAACCCTGGTGCATATTTCCAGTTTCGACGACGGGGAATACAAGACGAAGCAACTGGAAGAGATCCGCAAGGAGATGAAGGCGAAAAACGAAGCCTATCGGGAGATCTACTTGGATCAAGGGGATCATCCGGTGGCCGTGAAGCCCTCGTCCTTAGACGACGAAGCGTCCGATGAAAACGAAAACGGTATGGAAGCTTCAAAGGACAATGAAAAGAAGAGTGAGAAGACAAACGAGACCGGAAAAATGAAAAAAACCACAGAGGACAGTGCCGAGACGAAGGAGAAGAAGACGGAGACGCAAGAGGCCTCAAATACCGCTGATTAAGGTCGATGGAGCTGTTAAGGTATCTTGACTTGTTCGCTATTTGTCTATAAAATAGAATCAATTGATATGATCTAAAAGGGCCATTGTGCGCGACTAGGAGGAGTAATATGTTGGATTTTGATATGGATCACGAAGAATTTGCAAAAATAAAAGTAGCCGGCATCGGCGGCGGCGGAAACAATGCCGTCAACCGCATGATCAATGCAGGGGTTAAGGGCGTCGAATTTGTTGCCGTCAACACGGATCGCCAAGCCCTTAAAAATTCCCTGGCCGAAACGAAAATTCAAATCGGCGAAAAGGTAACCAAGGGATTAGGCGCCGGAGCCAATCCCGAAATCGGCGAACAATCCGCCGAAGAAAGCCTCGATGAAATCAGAGAAGCCCTACAAGGCGCGGATATGGTCTTTATTACGGCAGGCATGGGCGGCGGTACCGGTACCGGTGCGGCGCCGATTATCGCCGATGTAGCCAGAGACCTCGGCGCATTAACCGTCGGTGTCGTTACACGTCCCTTCTCCTTTGAAGGCGCTCGCCGTATGAAACAAGCGGAAAAAGGGATCGATGCCTTAAAAGGCAAGGTCGACACCTTGGTTATTATTCCCAACGACCGCCTCTTCAGTATTTCCGATAAGAAGACCACCTTCTCCCAAGCTTTCCAAATGGCGGACGAGATTTTAAAACAAGGAATCCAAGGGATTTCCGAATTAATCAGCGTTCCCAATGTCATTAACTTAGACTTCGCCGACGTGAAGACCGTTATGCACGACAAGGGCATCGCACACATGGGCATCGGCTACGCCTCCGGCGACGATCGCGCCACGGAAGCGGCAAGAAACGCTGTGGAAAGCCCGCTCTTGGAAACGTCCATCGAAGGCGCAAAATCCGTTCTCTTAAATATTACGGCAGGCAACGACCTGGGTATGTTTGAAATGAACGAAGCCGCCGACTTGATTCGCTCCACCGTCGACGAAGAAGCCAACATTATTTTCGGCGCCGGCATCGACGAATCCTTAAAGGACCAAGTAAAGATCACGGTTATCGCTACGGAGTTCGGCGACGACCGAGACGATCAACCGAAAAAAACAGGCAAGAACTTTGTCGGATCAGGCGACGATAAAAAAGAAGAAAAAACAGGATCCGCCAAGAAAAATAAGGATGATGAGTTAAATATCCCGGATTTTCTTCGCAGAATGAGATAAGAGATTTTTGACGTATCCTTCAGGATACGTCTTTTCTCGTTTAGGAGGTGAATCATGCGCTGTCCCTATTGTCAACATCAAGAATCGAAAGTCGTCGACTCTCGCCCCACGGAAGAAGGCGCATCCATTCGGCGCAGGCGCCAATGCA
This sequence comes from Aedoeadaptatus acetigenes, assembly GCF_025566985.1. Taxonomy (NCBI): domain Bacteria; kingdom Bacillati; phylum Bacillota; class Tissierellia; order Tissierellales; family Peptoniphilaceae; genus Aedoeadaptatus; species Aedoeadaptatus acetigenes. Next base: position 66,548 of record NZ_JAOQJD010000001.1, on the reverse strand, counting down.
TGGCCTGCGGCAGGCGATTCACGACCTACGAACAGGTGGAAGTGGTGCCCATGACCGTAAAGAAAAAAAGCGGGGGCATCGAAGTCTTCGACCGAAATAAAATATTAAAAGGGCTGATTAAATCATGCGAAAAGCGGCCCGTTTCCCTGGAAGCCATGGAAAAGGCCGTGGACGATATTGAAATGACCCTCGAAGCGAAAATGGTGAAGCAGATCTCCTCGGAAGAGATCGGCGAAATGATTTTGGATCGCCTGAAGGATTTAGACGAGGTGGCCTACGTCCGCTTCGCCTCCGTGTATCGCCGCTTCCAGGATATCGACAGCTTTATGGCGGAGCTGGAAGAGCTACGCAAAAAGAAGACGGACTGATTGTTATGGATTTGTTTTCATTTCAAGCGGAAAATCATTTGGAAAAAAGCGCGCCCCTCGCCCAGCGCATGCGCCCCGAAACCCTTGAGGATTACGTGGGCCAAAAACACGTCATCGGCCCGGGAAAATACATTCACCGGCTCATGGCATCGGGCTTTATGCCCTCCCTTCTTTTTTACGGGCCGCCGGGCATCGGAAAGACCACCTTGGCCGAGATTATGGCAAAGGATTCCCATCGGGCCTTCGTGCCCCTAAGTGCCGTTACGAGCAATGTAAAGGAGCTCAGGAAGGTGCTGGAAGAGGCGGAAGACCGCCTGGGCGCACAGGGCCGGGAGACGATTTTATTTTTAGATGAAATCCACCGCTTTAATAAATCCCAACAAGACGTATTGCTTCCTTATGTGGAAAAGGGCAAGATCATTTTAATGGGGGCCACCACGGAAAATCCCTATTTTTACGTGAACGGCGCCTTGCTTTCCAGACTGCAGGTGGTGCAGCTCTATCCCTTGGACGACGAGGCGATAAGAGAGCTTTTGATGCGTGCCTTACATGACGAGGAGAAAGGCTACGGCAAAGACGACGTAATCTTCGAGGCAGGCGCCATGGAGCGGCTCATCGACTTGAGTCACGGCGACGGAAGATACGCCCTGAATCTTTTAGAGATCGTGGTTTTAAGCACGCCTCAAGATGCAGACGGACGCATTTTAATTACGACGCAGGATTTGGCCGACGCGTCCATGACGAACAATCAGGCCTATGACCGGGACGGAAACAATCACTACGATACGATTTCCGCCTTTATAAAATCCATTCGCGGCTCGGATCCCGACGCAGCCATTTATTACATGGCGAAGATGCTGGATCGAGGCGAAGAGCCGGAGTACATCGCCCGGCGCATGATTATTTCCGCATCGGAAGATATTTCCAATGCGGATCCCCACGCACTAAACTTGGCTGTGGCTTGTTTCGAGGCCCTTCGAATCATCGGTATGCCCGAGGGGCGAATCCCCTTGGCCCAGACGGCGGCCTATTTGGCCTCGGCGCCGAAGAGCAATCGGAGCTACCTCGCCATCGGGGAAGCCATGAGCGATGTAAAAAAAGGCGTGGGCTCCGTGATCCCGCCTTACTTACGAGATCAGCATCAGCCAATGGACGCGCACGAGGGCTATCGCTACCCCCACGACTACCCATCGGGTTATGTGCCCCAGCGGTACCTGCCCTTGGATATGAACGAAAAAACTTACTATCGACCGACGGACAGGGGCTACGAAAAGAAGCTCGCCGCGTATTTAAGAGAGATCAAACAGGAGGATACCAGTGGAAATTCGTGAAGTGTTAGAAAATTATAAAGACTACTTAGGCCAAGATTTGGTGTTGGAAGGTTGGGTAAAGACCTCCAGAGATTCGAAGAATTTCGGCTTTATCCAACTGTCCGACGGCAGCGGCTTCGCCGGCATTCAAGTGGTTTATGAATCGGATATCGAAAACTTTAAGGAAATCGCCAAGTACCCCATTTACAGCTCCATTCGCGTGGAAGGGGAATTGGTGGAAAGTCCGGGGGCGAAACAACCCATCGAAATTCACGCGAAAAAAATTACGCCGGAACACTTGGCCGAAAGCGACTATCCTCTGCAAAAGAAGCGCCATACTTTTGAATACCTCAGGACCAAGGCCCACCTGCGTCCCCGCACCAATACCTTCCAAGCGGTGTTCCGCGTGCGCAGCTTAATTGCCTTTGCCGTCCACGAGTTCTTCCAAAAACGCCGCTTCGTCTACGTTCACACCCCGATCATTACGGCCAGTGACGCCGAAGGGGCGGGAGAAATGTTCCAAGTTACCACCTTGGATCTGAACAATCCCCCGAAAGGCGACGACGGCAAGGTGGACTTCAGTCAAGACTTCTTCGGCAAGCACACGAATCTTACCGTCAGCGGTCAGTTGCAAGGGGAAGCCTTCGCCACGGCCTTCAGAAACATCTACACCTTCGGCCCCACCTTCCGCGCCGAAAACTCCAACACTCAACGCCACGCGGCGGAATTTTGGATGATCGAGCCGGAAATGGCCTTCGCCGATCTGGAAGACAATATGAACGTTGCGGAAGACATGCTTAAGTACATTATTCGCTACGTCTTCGAACACGCGCCCCAAGAAATGGAATTTTTCAATTCCTTTATCGACAAGGGCCTCATCGACCGCCTGCAAAACGTCGTGAACTCGGAATTCGTGCGGATCACCTACACGGAAGCCATCGATATCTTGGAAAAGAGCGGCCACGAATTTAAGTACCCGGTGAGCTGGGGCATCGACCTGCAAACGGAACACGAACGCTACATTACGGAAGAAGTCTACAAAAAACCTGTCTTTATCGTGGACTACCCGAAAGAAATCAAGGCTTTCTACATGCGCGAAAACGAAGACAAAAAGACCGTCGCCGCCATGGACCTCTTGGTGCCCGGCATCGGCGAAATTATCGGCGGCAGCCAACGGGAAGAGAGGATGGATGTACTCGTCGAAAAATTAAAGGATTTCGGTTTAGACGAAGAAAGCTACAGCTGGTACATGGACCTTCGCCGTTACGGCAGCGTAGTTCACTCCGGCTATGGGTTGGGATTTGAGCGAGCCGTTATGTACATTACCGGCATGAAAAACATCCGCGACGTGATTCCCTTCCCGCGGACCGTCGGCAATGCAGAGTTTTAGAAAGGCGTTTACGATGAAAAATTATGATCCGAAAGTCATCGAGAAGAAATGGCAAGATTTTTGGGACGAACACGAGACCTATAAGGCCGTCGTCGAACCCGGAAAGAAAAAGTTTTATCCCTTAGTCGAGTTTCCCTATCCCTCGGGACAAGGGCTTCACGTCGGCCACCCGCGCCCCTATACGGCCCTGGACATTGTAGCCAGAAAGCGCCGCTACGAAGGCGAAAACGTCATTTTCACCATGGGCTGGGACGCCTTCGGTTTGCCTACGGAAAACTACGCCATTAAAAATAAAATTCATCCCCGTGTCGTCACGGAAAAAAACATCGCCAATTTTAAAAAGCAATTAAAGAGCCTGGGCTTCAGCTTCGATTGGTCGCGAGAAATCAACACCACCGATCCGAAATACTACCGCTGGACCCAATGGATCTTCCTGCAACTCTTTAAACGCGGCCTCGCTTACAAGGAAGAAATGCCCGTCAACTGGTGCCCCTCCTGTAAAATAGGTCTGGCCAACGAAGAAGTCGTCGGCGGCAAATGCGAACGCTGTGGGGCGGAAGTAAAGCACAGACGCATTAGCCAATGGATGTTAAAGATTACCGCCTATGCCGATCGCCTTTTGGAAGGATTAGATCACGTCGACTTCATCGAACCCGTAAAGATCCAACAACGGAACTGGATCGGCAAGAGCGTCGGTGCGGAAATTCATTTTGAAGTGAAAGATACGGACACGGTACTGAACGTATTTACCACCCGCCCCGATACCTTGTTCGGCGCCACCTACATGGTCGTTGCACCGGAACATCCCATTGTAAAAGACCACCGCGACATGATTAAAAACATCGACGAAGTGGACGCCTACATTGCGGAAGTGGAAAAGAAATCGGATTTCGAGCGTACGGAGCTTTCCAAAGAAAAAACCGGCGTGGCACTTGAAGGCCTTTGGGGCCTGAATCCGGCCAACGGCAAGGAGATTCCCATTTGGATTTCCGATTACGTCTTAATGACCTACGGCACCGGCGCCATTATGTCCGTGCCCGCCCACGATGAGCGCGACTGGGAATTTGCAAAGAAATTCGACCTGCCCATCGTCCCCGTTATCGACGGCGGAAATGTGGAAGAAGCGGCCTATGTGGACATTCATGCGGGCCACATGATCAATTCCGACTTCCTCGACGGCATGGAAGTGGAAGATGCCATTCAAAAAATGATCGAGTGGATTACGGAAAAAGGCCTGGGCAATCGCCAAACCAATTATAAATTGCGCGACTGGGTCTTCTCGAGACAACGTTACTGGGGCGAACCGATCCCCCTCGTTCACTGCGACGACTGCGGATGGGTGCCGATCCCCGAAGAAGAGCTGCCTTTGGAACTGCCCGAAGTGGAAAATTACGAGCCCACTGACAACGGCCAATCGCCCTTAGCGGCTGTCGAAGAGTGGGTCCACACCACTTGCCCGAAATGCGGCAAGCCCGCCATGCGCGAAACGGATACCATGCCAAACTGGGCCGGGAGCAGCTGGTACTACCTGCGCTACACCGATCCCAATAACGACGAGGCCTTGGCAGGAAAAGACGCTCTGGAATACTTTATGCCCGTGGATTGGTATAACGGCGGCATGGAACACACCACCCTTCACCTGCTCTACTCCCGCTTCTGGCATAAATTCCTCTACGACATCGGCGTCGTCAATACGGAAGAGCCCTATCAAAAGCGGACGAGTCACGGCATGATCTTAGGCGAAGACGGCGGCAAAATGAGTAAGAGCCGCGGCAATGTCATCAATCCCGACGACATCGTCAACCTCTACGGTGCCGATACGTTGAGAACCTATGAAATGTTTATCGGCGACTTCGAAAAATCCGTGCCCTGGTCCGACAATGGCGTCAAAGGCTGCCGCCGCTTCCTGGAAAGGGTATGGAACCTGGCGGAAAATGTTCAACCGGGAGATGCATATAGAAAAGAGACGGAAGTCTTTATGCATCAAACCATTCAAAAAGTCGGCTACGACTACGAACACTTAAAAGCCAACACGGCCATCGCCCAATTGATGAGCGCCGTGAATCTCTTCCAAAAGGTCGGCGTCAATACGGCGGAATTTAAAACCTTCCTCATTCTCTTAAATCCCGTGGCACCTCACATTACGGAAGAGCTTTGGGATATGTGCAAACTGGGCGGCTACCTGTGCGAACAAAGCTGGCCCACCTTCGACGAAGAAAAAACCATCGAAGATGTCATCGAAGTGCCCGTTCAATTCAACGGCAAAGTGCGCTATAAAATCACCTTACCCAGAGAGGCAACGAAAGAAGAAGCCTTCGAAGCCATGCACAATGACGAAAACTTCGCCAAACAAACGGAAGGCAAAACCGTAGTAAAGGAAATCTATGTTCCGGGCAAGATTTTGAATGTTGTTGTCAAGTAGTTTGACAGGACGAAGTGAATAGGGTATCTTATTCATAGAAAACAACTCGGAATTAAGGAGGTGAAGACATGAAGTTATCGACCAGAGGTCGTTACGGCCTCATGGCCATGTACCATTTAGCCGAAAATTACGGCAAAGGCCCTCTTTCGGTGAATTACATCGCCGAGGCGGAAGGCCTTAGCGTGGCCTATTTGGAACAATTGTTTTCACGCTTGAAAAAACGGAACTTAGTTGAAAGCATTCGCGGCGCCCAAGGGGGCTATGTATTGGCCTCGCCGCCGGAAGACATCGCCATCGGCGACGTCATCGCGGCCCTCGAAGGAGAAATGGCTTTTTCCTGTTGCACAAGCGATGAGGAAATCAACTGCGACCGAGGCGTGGCCTGCTCGGCCAAATCTATTTTGGATCGCATTCAAGACGAAGTCGACGGCGTATTAAATTCCATGTCCCTTGCGGATATGAGGTAGCCTATGAATCAATTTGATTCCTTCTTTAATGTGGTGACGCCGAATTTTCTCGTGGTCATCCGGGGCATCTTGCTTATTCTGCTCATCGCATTAAGCGTTTACTATCTCATAAACATCGGAAACCAGTACATCGACAAGAGTCGGCGCATTCACGTGGACTTGAAAGTCGTCGGCTTCATCCTCTTGGGAATTTTGGCACTGATCGCCCTGCGCTACGTGTTTTCAAAATTTCCCGTCTTACGAACGGCCCTGGCGGCCCTCGTGATCTCCATGATCCTCGCCTACATTATCAATCCGCTTGTGAACTATTTGGAGACGAAACGAATCCCGAGGCGCTTCGGCGTCTTGATCGTCTACGTGGGTTTTATTCTCGTGTTGGTTCTCCTCTTTGTCGTGGTTCTTCCGAAAACAATCGAAGAGCTGAGAAACCTCTTTGTGGCTCTGCCGCAGTGGCTAAACGAGTTGAACGCCCGCATACTGGATGCTTCCGATCAGATCGAAAAGATGACGAATCTGGATATGAAGCGGATTATGTCCAGCGGACAGAAACAGGTGGAATCCTATTTAAATGCCGTGGAAAACAACCTGCTGGATCAGGTGCGCTCTATGGCAAGCGGCATGTACGCCGCCTTGGGCCGCATGGTCACCTTTGTTTTGGTTTTGATTCTTACCTACTACTTTACCGTGGATAAAAACCGGATAAAGGTAAAAATGTACAAGGCCATTCCCTCAAATTACCGTTCGGACATCCTCTATTTGGCCGGCGAAATCAATTCGGCCATGATGGAATTTGTGAAAGGGAAATTGCTCCTCGCCTTTATCGTCGGTCTCATGACCATGTTGATGCTCTTTATTTTAGGCGTGAACTTCGCCGTGGCCATCGGCCTTATTACCATGATCGCCGACATCATTCCATACATCGGCCCCTTTTTGGCCTTTGTCCCCGCCTTTTTCTTCTCCTTTATGGATTCCTGGACAAAGGCCCTGTGGGTGTCGGTGCTCTTCGTCTTTCTGCAATGGGCGGAAAACAATCTGTTTGCCCCGAAAATTTTGGGCAAGCGCACCGGCCTTCACCCGGCCATCGTGCTCTTGTGTATCTTTATCGGCGGCGGCACCTTCGGCGTCATCGGCATGATCCTGTCCGTGCCCATATTCTCCATTTTAGTGATTATCAAAAACTTCATCGCCATGAAGTTAAGAGACGGCAAGCGAAGAAAAGAAGAATTAAGAAAAGTGCAATGAGCGGCGGTTTACCTGCCGCTTATTTCTTTTTCTCAAGTGCCGAATCAGTGCAAGAAAATTGACTTTCGGTCCATGCGACTTTATAATTTTATACAGAGACTATACAAATATCGGGAGGCATTATGAAACCATTGGGATTACACGAGATACGCTCGGCGTTCTTGGACTATTTTGAACAAAACGAACACTTGGCTCTGCCCAGTTTTTCCTTAGTACCCCAGGGAGACAAATCCCTGCTTCTTATCGGTGCGGGCATGGCGCCGATGAAAAAATTCTTTACAGGAGAAGCGGAACCTCCCGCACACCGCGTGTGCACCTCGCAAAAGTGCATTCGCACCGGCGACATCGAAAACGTTGGAAAGACCGACCGTCACGCCACGTTCTTTGAAATGCTCGGCAACTTTTCCTTCGGCGACTACTTTAAGCGCGAAGCCATTCATTGGGCTTGGGGCTTTTTAACCGACGTCCTGGAAATCGATCCGAACCTTCTTTGGGCTACGGTCTATTTAGACGACGACGAAGCCTACGCCATTTGGAACGAAGAAATCGGCCTGCCGAAAGAGCGCATCGTGCGCTTAGGAAAAGATGACAACTTCTGGGAACTCGCCGTCGGCCCCTCCGGCCCCTGCTCGGAGATCTACTTCGACCGCGGCGAAAAACACGGTTGCGGCGACCCGGACTGCAAGCCCGGCTGCGATTGCGACCGCTACATCGAAGTGTGGAATTTGGTCTTTACCCAATTCGATAAAGACGAAGAAGGGGAGTACCATCCACTGTCCAATCCCAATATCGATACGGGCATGGGCCTGGAGCGGATCGCATCGGTGCTTCAAGATGCCAATAATATCTTCGAAATCGACGCCATTCACGCGATTTTGGAAGACATCTGCGCCATGGCCGATTACGAATACGGCACGGACAAGAAAAAAGACGAGTCCGTCCGCGTCATTACCGACCACATTCGCGCCATTACCTTTATGATTTCCGATTCCATCGTGCCTTCCAACGAAGGCCGCGGCTATGTGGAACGGCGCCTCACCCGTCGCGCCGCCAAACACGGGCGCAATCTTGGCATCGAAGGGGCGTTTTTATACAAACTTTCAGAAAGCGTCATCGATTCGTGGAAAGTGCAGTACAAGGAACTGGACGACAATCGCGAGGTCATCGCTCGCGTCATTAAACGCGAAGAAGAGCGCTTCCTGAAGACCCTGGAAACGGGCATGAGCCTCTTAGATGAAGAAATCGAAAAATTAAATAAAGAAGGCAAGAAGGAACTTTCCGGCGCCGAAGCCTTTAAGCTTTACGACACCTACGGCTTCCCGGTGGACCTCACCCAAGAAATTCTCGCCGAATCCGGCTTCACTTTAGATGAAGCGGGCTTTGAAAAAGAAATGGAAGCCCAAAAAGTACGGGCCAGAGAAGCCCGGGACGATTCCGACGAAATCGGCTGGTCCAGCGCCTCCTCCTTCGAGTTGAACGATGTGGATGAAGCCATCGAATTCGTCGGCTACGAAACCACGGAAGTCACCGGAGCGACGCTTCTGCATATTCTCGCTGAGGGCGAAGAAGTAGAACAATTAGGCGCCGGGGAAAAGGGCCTGTTCTATTTGACACCGACGCCTTTCTACGGCGAAAGCGGCGGCCAAATCGGCGACACGGGATATATCACAGCAGACGGATTTAAAATCCGCGTGGAAGATACGCAAAAGACGAAGACCGGCCACATCTATGCCGTGGGCACGGTGGAAGAAGGCATCGCCGCTGCGGGAAAAGTCGACGCTGTCGTGGATAAAAAGCGAAGGGAAAAGATTCGCCGCAACCACTCCGTCACCCACTTGCTCCACAAGGCCCTGAAAGATCAATTAGGCGATCACGTCAATCAAGCGGGCTCCTATGTGGGTCCCGACTTTATGCGCTTCGACTTCACCCACTACGAAGGCGTATCAGACGAGGATCTTCGCGCCGTCGAAGAAGCGGTCAACGAAGCGATTTTCAAATCCATGCCCGTGAAGACGGAAATTCTTTCCTACGACGAAGCGAAAGATGCAGGCGCCGTCGGTTTATTTGAAGATAAATACGGCGACGAGGTGCGCGTCGTCTCCATGGGAGACTACTCCAAAGAACTTTGCGGCGGGACCCATGTGGACAATACGGCGCAAATCGGCCTGTTTAAAATCCTGTCGGAAAGCGGCATCTCCGCCGGCGTGCGCCGCGTAGAAACCGTGACGGGGCCTGCGGTCTATGAACTTTTAAACCGCTCCATGGGCGTAAATAAAAAAATCGCCGGTCTCTTAAAAGTTACCGACGATGTGATCATCGACAAATTGGTCCAACACCTGGATAAGGAAAAAGGTCTGGAAAAAGAACTGTCGAAACTCCACGCCGATATGGCCAAGAGCAAAATGGCCGAAGAAGTGGGCGATGTGGAATCCATCGCGGGCATCCATGTCATTCGCGGCCACTTTACCGACGTCGCCGTGGAAGATCTCAGGAACATGGCAGAAAAACTTCGCGACAAAGAAAATGCCCTGATCGTCTTATCCACTGTTTCAGGCGGCAAAGTCAACTTCGTCTGCGCTTCGCCGAAAAACCTCATCGAAAAAGGTTTTAAAGCCGGCGACATCGTGCGCGAAGTAGCGAAATTTGCCGGCGGCGGCGGTGGCGGTCGTCCGGACATGGCTACGGCCGGTGCGAAAGATGCCGGTAAAGTGGAAGAGGCCATGGCCCGAGTAAAAGATATTGTAAATGCCATAGGAAACTAATGTCGGCCGGTGGAATTTGTGGTATAATGCTCCTATGGAGGAGATTATATGGACAATAATCAGTTTGAAACGCATATCTTCGAAAAAACCAATGGCGACAGCGAGAAAATCCGCAAGGGAATTACCACTGTTTTTCATGCGTTAGAAGACAAGGGATACGATCCGATCGATCAAATTATTGGCTATATACTATCCGGAGATCCCACCTATATAACCAGCCACTTAGACGCGCGCAGTATCATTCAATCCATTGAACGTGACGAACTTCTGTCAGAGTTACTGACATTCTATTTAAAGGAAGATTAGAGATGGGCTTGGGCTCATCTCTATTCTGTTTTTAGGAGCGATTTATGGCAGTTTTAGGAAAAACGGGGATCGAAGTGTCGCCACTGTGCTACGGCTCGTTGACATTTTCGAGATTTCAGGCGAATTTGCCCTTAAAAAAAGGCACGGAACTATTGGTTTATGCCCACGAAAAGGGTATCAACTTTATAGATACGGCGGAAATCTACGATAATTACGCCTACATTCACGGGGCGATTAAAGAACTCGGGCGTGAGGAATGGGTGATTACATCCAAGGCCTACTGCTACGACGAAAAGACGGCCGATGCAAGCGTAAAAAAAGCGCTGAAGGAATTGGACACGGACTACATCGACATTTTCATGTTGCACGAACAGGAATCCCTCCTGACTCTAAAGGGGCACAAGGGCGCATTGAACCGCCTGGTGGAATTAAAAGAGGCGGGATACATTCGCGCCATCGGCATTTCCACCCATTTTATCGGTTGCGTTAATGCCACGGCTCTTTTCCCCGAGATCGAGGTGATCCATCCCATCATCAATCGACGAGGCGTGGGGATTCAAGACGGCACGCCGGAGGAAATGCTCAATGCCATCGAACAGAGACACAAAAAGGGCATCGGCATCTATTCCATGAAAGCCCTGGGCGGCGGCCACTTAATCGCCGAAAACAGAGCGTCTTTAAAGTGGATTTCATCCATCGACTGCATCGACTCGACCGCAATCGGCATGCAGTCCAAGGAAGAAATTGACTACAACGCGGATCTTTTTTTGCGTGGCGAAGAAAACGAGCGTGCCCTGGAGGATGTATCGAAAAAGAAGCGGAAGCTGATTATCGGCGATTACTGTATCGGTTGCGGCAGTTGCGAAAGGCGCTGCAAACAAGATGCCATTCACGTAGAAGACGGCCGTGCCGTGGTGAACGACAAGTGCATTTTGTGCGGTTACTGCGCCACAGTCTGCCCCGAATTTTGCATTAAAGTGATTTAAAATGAAACGATTGTTAGGATTGGATATTGGAAACAAGACCATCGGTGTCAGCGTCTCCGATCCTTTGGGCATCACGGCCCAAGGGGTGACGACGATTATTCGGGCATCGAAGGCGGAAGATGCAGCGGCGCTCAAGGCGCTGATCGACAAGTACGACGTTGAAAAGCTGATCGTCGGGTTGCCGAAAAACATGAACAACACTTTGGGCTTTCAGGCGAAAAGGACCATGAATTACGCCGACTACTTGAAGGAGGCGTTGGGCATGGAAATTATTTATGTGGACGAACGACTGACCACATCTAGTGCCGAAGCGGTACTTATGCAAGGTGGCGTTCGAAGAGAAAACAGAAAAAAACACGTGGACAAATTGGCGGCCGTATTGATCCTTCAAACCTACTTGGATCAATTGCCTCTTTAGGCGAAGGGCCTTTATTTGTCGTGTTTTAGGCGATCAGCGATAGTAACGAATATAGGTGGTATCCCATGGACAATACATTTAAAGAGTTTTTGCAAGAAAAAGGCTATAAGTTTACCAAACAGCGTCAGGTAGTTATGGAAGTTTTTGCCGAAAGAGAAGGCGAACACATGACGACAGAAGAAGTGTTTCATTACGCCGGCAAGAAAATGCCCGAAATCGGTATCGCCACCGTTTATCGCGCCGTGAGCCTCTTGGAATCCATCGGCTTTTTAACGGCACTTACCTTCGAAGACGGCACGACGCGCTACGAACGTCGCCTCGAAGACGAAAAGCATAAGCACCACCACTTGGTCTGTAATGTCTGCCACGAAATTACGGAAGTCAATGTGGATTTACTGGACGATTTAGAAGAAGAAATAGAAAAAACCGTGCACTTTCACATTACCGATCATAATTTAAAATTCTACGGCATTTGTGACAAGTGCAGTCGCAAAAAAGAAGGAGAGGCCAATGAAGTATAAAGAGAAGCTTCGCATCATTCCCTTAGGCGGGATGCGCGAAGTGGGAAAGAACATGACCGTCATCGAATACAAGGACGAGATTATCGTCGTCGATTGCGGCATGACCTTTCCCGAAGACGATATGCCGGGCATCGACATCGTCATCCCGGACATTCAGTATTTAATTAAGAACAAGCAAAAAATCAAGGGCATCGTCATTACCCACGGCCACGAAGACCATATCGGCGCCGTGCCCTATGTGTTGAAACAGATCAATGTGCCCGTGTACGGAACCAAATTGACCTTGGCCCTGTTGGAAAACAAATTAAAGGAACACCGCCTCCTGCGCTCCACGAAAATGGTGAACGTGAGCTACAAGCAGCCGGTAAAAATCGGCAAGTTCTTTGAAGTGGAATGGGTGCAAGTGAACCACTCCATTCCCGATGCGGCTGCTTTGGCCATTACCACGCCTCTGGGTGTGTTGGTTCACTCCGGGGACTTTAAAGTGGACTTTACGCCGATATCCGGCGATCCCATCGACTTAAATCGCTTGGCCGAAATCGGAAACCGCGGCGTCCTGGCCCTGTTCAGCGAATCCACCAATGTGCTTCGGGAAGGCTTTTCCATGAGCGAGCGCAAGGTCGGCGCCACCTTCGACCGTCTCTTCGCCCTCATGCGCAACAACCGAATTATTATCGCCACTTTCGCCTCCAATGTGTACCGGATCCAACAGATCATTACGGCGGCGGAACGCTACAATCGGAAAGTGGTATTAAGCGGCCGAAGCATGTTGAATGTCATGGGCATTGCGGAAAATTTAGGCTATTTAAAAGTAAAGCCCAACACCATCGTGGACATTAAGGACATGAACAAATACAATCCCCGCCAATTGGTTTTAATTACCACGGGGAGCCAAGGCGAGCCCATGAGCGCCATGACCCGGATTTCCACCGGCGAGCACAAGCGCATTCAGCTCACCAAAGACGACGTGATTATTCTCTCCGCCCATCCGATTCCCGGAAACGAAAGCGCGGTGAACACGGTCATCAATCGCCTTTTAGACAAGGGCGTCCGCGTCATCTACGAATCCTTATCGGAAATCCACGTTTCCGGCCACGCCTATCAAGAAGAGCACAAGCTTCTCTTGAATCTCTTAAAGCCCAAATTCTTTATCCCGATTCACGGGGAAGTTAAGCACTTATTGAAACACGCGGAAGTGGCGCAAAAGATGGGCGTTCCCAAGAACAATATTTTCATGATGGACAACGGCAACTGCCTGGAAATGACCAAGACCGAGGCCCGTCGCGTAAAAGATGTGGAAGCGGGACAAGTGTTAATCGACGGCTTGGGCATCGGCGATGTGGGAAACATCGTGCTTCGGGACAGAAAGCACCTTGCCGAAGACGGCTTGATCATCGCCATTATTGCCATGAACAAAAAAACCGGCCAAATGGTTTCCGGTCCGGACATTATTTCCAGAGGCTTCGTTTACGTTCGCGAATCCACGGATTTGATGAACGAAGTGCGTGACATGGTGACGAAATCCGTGGAAAATTGCAAGCGTCAAAACATCAAGGATTGGTCTTCGATTAAATCGCAAATTCGCGACGATTTAAGAAACTTCATCTTCAAGAAGACGCGAAGAAATCCCATGATCCTGCCCATCATTATGGATGTATAATAGCCGGTTTAACCGGCTTTTTTCTCATGCATGTAACAGAACCGTTTATCGAAGACTATTTGGCGCAGCTTTTTCCCGAGCCCGCCGGTTATTTGAAGGATTTGCGCGCCTTCGCCGAAGCCGAGGGCGTGCCCATTATCGACGCGCAGGTGGAAAATTTTTTGAATTTCTTTCTGCCGCTTCTGGGGGCGAAAAGCATTTTGGAACTGGGGACGGCGGTGGGCTATTCCGCCTCCATGATGGCGCGGGCGTTGCCCGATGCGGAAATTACCACGGTGGAACTGGATCCCGACCGGGCCGTTAACGCCCGCACCCATTTTCAAAATCAACATTTGGAAGACAGGATTCACCTCGTCGTCGCAGACGCCGCGGAATTTATTCAAAAGGACGAGGGCAGCTACGATTTTATATTTATCGATGCGGCCAAGGGGCAATACGAGATCTATCTGAGAGAAAGTTTGCGCCGACTGGCCCCCGGAGGCGTCATCCTCATGGACAATGTGCTCTTTCACGGCATGCTCGCGTCAAAGAAATTATTTAAGCGCCGTAAAATCACCATCGTGAAAAGACTGAAACGCCTCTTGTACCGGGTGCTCCGTGCGGATAATTTATCGGCCACGGTGTTGCCCGTCGGCGACGGATTGTTGTTAATAAGGAGATTGGATGGATAAGATAGAACTTTTGGCACCGGCAGGGGATTTGGAAAAATTAAAAACCGCCATCGACTACGGAGCCGATGCGGTCTACTTAGGGGGAGAAGCCTTCGGCCTGAGAAAGGCGTCGAAAAACTTTTCCGTTGAAAAAATTAAAGAAGGCGTCGAATATGCCCATGCTCGGGGAAGAAAAGTCCATGTGACCTTAAATATTATTCCCCACGACAAGGATTTCGACGGGCTGGACGACTACCTCTGCGAATTGGAAGAAGCGGGAGTGGACGCGGTGATCGTCGCCGATCCGGGCATCTTTATGCGGGTGAAAAAGGCGTCGAAACTGCCCATTCACATGAGCACCCAGGGGAGTTTGACCAATAGCGAAACCGTGCGCTTTTGGCGGGACTTGGGCGCCGAGCGGGTGGTGCTCGCCAGGGAACTCACCTTGGACGAGATCCGCGCCATTGAAAAAGACGTAGAGGGCGTAGAAATCGAAACCTTCGTTCACGGCGCCATGTGCATGAGTTACAGCGGCCGCTGCCTTATGAGCAATTACATGACGGGGCGCGACGCCAATCAAGGGGACTGCGCTCAGCCCTGTCGCTACAAGTACCATCTCGTGGAAGAGAATCGCCCGGGCGAGTACTTCCCCGTCGAATCCACGGAAGAGGGAAGTTTTATTTTAAACTCTAAGGACCTCTGCATGATCGAGCACATCGACGAATTAATTGAGGCGGGGATTCGGTCCCTTAAGATCGAAGGACGGGTGAAAAGTGCCTATTACCTGGCCACGGTGATTCGTGCCTACCGCATGGCCATCGACGCCTATTACGCCGATCCGAAAAACTACCGCTACGATCCCCGCTGGCTCGAAGAGATAAAAAAAGTATCCCACAGGGACTTCACCACGGGCTTTTACTATTCCGAAGCCAAGGGACCCGAGGGCATCAGCGATTCCGTGACCTACATCAAAGATTACGACTTCGTCGGCGTCGTATTGGACTACGATCCCCAAACGAAGCGAGCCACCATCGAGCAGCGAAATCGAATTTTCCGCGGCGACGAAGTGGAAATCTTCGGACCGGGGAAAGATTTCTTCACATGGACCATCGACGACATGGCGGATGAGGAAGGCGCGCCCATCGAGGTGGCCAATAAAGCCCGGCAGGTATTTACCGCAACCGTGCCTCAAGCGGTGGAAGCGAAGGATATGATTCGAAAGAAGGTGCAGGATTGAAACCAATCTTAATCGGCATTTGCGGTGGATCGGGAAGCGGCAAGAGCACCGTCACCGAGCAGTTGTTGAAAAACACCGGCGGCGCCCGCTGCACGGTGATTCGTCAGGACAATTACTACAAGGATCAAAGCCATTTGTCTCCCGAAGAGCGGGTGAAGACCAATTACGACCACCCCTTTGCCTTTGACAACGATCTGTTTATCGAGCATCTCATGGCTTTAAAGTCGGGCAAAAGCGTGGATATGCCGGAGTACGATTTTTCCGTGCACAATCGCAAAAAAGAGACGATCCGCCTGGAGCCTAAGGACATCATCTTAATCGAAGGGATCTTGCTTTTCTCCGAGCCTCGGGTCTTGGATCTCTTGGACATGAAGATTTTCGTGGACACGGACAGCGACGTGCGCATCCTTCGCCGAATCAAGCGGGACATGAAGGAGCGGGCACGCAGCTTGGATTCGGTCATCGATCAGTACATGGCCACGGTGCGGCCGGCCCATTTGCAATTTGTAGAGCCGTCGAAGCGCTACGCCGACATTATCGTTCCGGAAGGGGGCCACAACAAAGTGGCGGTGGATTTAATTCAAACGAAACTGAATCATATCCTGGCCGAAATAGAAAAAGCTTGACACGCGCCCGGGGATTTGATACACTATTCGAGCATGAAGAAGAAGTCCGCTTCTCACCTTACGACTACGTTTTAAGGTTATGTTCCAGTTTTATGGCGGGTCTTTGTGTGCCCGCTTTTTTTGTTGCCTATGGAGGTGTTTAGTCATTAAAGAAATTCAAATCAATGGAGAAATTCGCGCGAAAGAAGTGCGCTTAATTGATCCCGAAGGCGAACAGTTAGGTATTGTATCCATTGAAAAAGCAAGAGCTATTGCTGACGAATTTAAATTGGATCTCGTCAATATTGCGCCGAAGGCGAAGCCGCCGGTCTGTCGCGTTCTTGACTACGGAAAGTATCGCTACGATATGATGAAGAAGGAAAAGGAAGCGAAGAAGAAACAAAAGACGATTACGGTAAAAGAGCTCCGCTTGACGCCGAAAATCGAGACCCATGATTTAAACACGAAGGCCAATAAAGCCAAGGATTTCTTGAAAGACGGAAACCGCTTAAAGGTCGCCGTCCGCTTCCGCGGAAGAGAAATGGGTCACACCGAAATCGGCCGCGAAGTCTTGGATGAATTTACGGAACTTGTCTCGGAATACGGGGAAGTAGACAAAAAACCGAAGATGGAAGGCAGAAACATGGTTATGTTTTTCCGCTCGAAATCGGAGAATAAGTAGGAGGAATACGATGGGTAAAATGAAAACGCATAGAGGTTCCGCCAAGCGTTTCACCAGAACGGGAACCGGCAAATTAAGAAGATTCAAAGCTTACAAAGGCCACTTAACGGGCAAAAAGACAGCAAAGAGAACGCGGAATCTGCGTAAAGGATCGTTGGTTTCAAAGTCCGATGCTCGCCGCATCGACAACATGATTCCGTAATCGGGGAGGTAAGACATGGCTAGAGTAAAAAGAGGCGTCAACGCAAAGCGTCGTCATAAAAAAGTATTAAAACAAGCAAAGGGCTACTTCGGAGCAAAATCGAAATTATACCGCGTAGCAAACCAAGCGGTTATGCGCTCCATGAGCTATTCCTTTGCTGGCAGAAAGCAAAGGAAGAGAGATTTCCGTAAACTTTGGATTACGAGAATCAATGCCGCCGCACGTTTGAACGGCATGAGCTACAGCCGCTTTATCAGTGGATTAAAAAAGGCCAATGTAGACATTAACCGCAAGGTTCTTTCCGAATTGGCAATTCACGACCCGGATGCATTTGCACAACTCGTTCAAGTAGCTAAGGGAGAATAAGCGCTACACCCCATGGGGATACTCCCTGTGGGGTGTATTTTATTTTAGGAGCAGAGCGTGAAATTACCAAATCGTCTTCAGAAAAAAATTTCCCATAACCCGCCCTTTGTCCTGGCAATTTCCTTTTTGGTTTTAATTTCAATCGGAACATTGCTTTTAATGCTTCCTCAAGCGTCGGCGAATCACACATCGGCAGG
>NZ_JAOQJD010000001.1:0-48748 GCF_025566985.1 Aedoeadaptatus acetigenes | reverse complement strand
AGACCTCACTCAAGGGGAGAAAAGCCTCGTCGCCACCATGCTCGAAAAGAGCGATGCCATTCGAACCGCTTACGTCTTAAAAGAAGGCTTTTACACCTACGTCCTTTCTCAGAAAAACAAAGAAGCCGCTGCTACTGCTCTTTCAACATGGATGGAAGAGGCTAAGAAAAGCGGGCTAAAGGAGTGGCGCTACTGCTTGCGCGCTTACACCAACTGGTTCGAGGAGATTACCAACAGCTTTGATTACCCGTGGAGTAACGGCTACGTGGAAGGAACGCACAACAAGATCAAGACCGTGAAGCGTGTGGCCTTTGGGATGCAAAACTTTCATCATTTTCGAACGAAACTGCTTTTCGTTTGTTCAAAAGGTCGGTGATGAATGGCTTTTAGGAAAACAAAAAGGAGCCTAGTTTTCACTAGACTCCCCAATGGTTGACATAGAACCAAAAAAATTTCCCATAACCCGCCCTTTGTCCTGGCAATTTCCTTTTTGGTTTTAATTTCAATCGGAACATTGCTTTTAATGCTTCCTCAAGCGTCGGCGAATCACACATCGGCAGGCTTTGTCGATGCCCTGTTCACCGCTACATCGGCCTCTTGCGTCACCGGACTCATCGTGCGAAATACCGCCGCCGGCTGGACCGTCTTCGGGAAATGCATTATTATCGGCTTAATTCAAATCGGCGGTTTGGGCACCATGACCATGCTTATGTGGATTTCGATTTTTACCGGCCAGCGCATTTCCTTAACGGGACGATTGTATATTAGAGAACAGCTCAATGCCGACAGCTTAACAGGCCTGGTGCGTCTGTTGAAATTCGCCACCCTCCTGACTTTGGCAATCGAAGGGGTGGGGGCGCTCATTCTGTCGTTTCATCTCGTGCCGCTTTACGGCGTGAAAAAAGGCATCGCCTTTTCTCTTTTTCACTCCGTGAGCGCCTTTTGTAACGCCGGTTTCGACCTGTTCGGCGATTCCCTCATGCCTTTTCAGGGCGACTTTTTGATCACATTAACCATCGCCGCCTTGATCATTTTAGGGGGATTGGGCTTCGTCGTCTACGCGGATCTGTGGCGTTACAGAACGCGCCGCCGCTTGAGTCCCCATACGAAACTGGTTTTCGTCACCACCGCCGCCCTATTGATCGCAGGCACCGTCATGGTCTCCGTCTTCGAGTGGAACAATCCCCTTACTTTGGCGCCCATGCCTCTGTCTGAGAAGCTTTTGGCATCATTCTTTCAGTCCACCACCTTTCGGACGGCGGGATTTAATTCCCTGGACATGGGATATATTACCGATCCCACGGCCTTTGGCAGCTGCCTTTTAATGTTTATCGGCGGCTCCCCGGGCTCCACGGCCGGCGGTTTAAAGACCACTACCTTCGCCATCGTCTTGGCGGCTACCTGGGCCAGCCTCCGCGGAAGCGACGACACGGAAATGTTTCATCGCCGCGTGGGGAAAGACATCGTGCGAAAGGCCTATTCCCTCTTTGTCATCGGGGTGGCTTTGGTCTTTACCGTCGCTTCTGCCGTCGTCATGTTTGAAGCGGGAAATGTAAAGTTTTTGGACGCCTTATTCGAAACTTTTTCCGCCTTCGGCACCGTCGGCGTCACACGGGGCATCACCATGATGCTGAAAAATTCGTCAAAATTAATTTTGGCCTTTACCATGTATTTGGGACGAATCGGCCCGACGACTTTTGCCATGGGGCTGTTTCACAGAGAACACAAGCGCAAATTCCGCTACGCGGAAGGAAAATTTATCGTGGGATAGGAGAGTACCATGGTTAAAAGTTTTATCGTCTTCGGCCTCGGTCGCCTCGGATCGACGGTGGCAAAGACCTTATATAATATGCACAACGACGTCTTGGCAGTGGACATGAATCCCGAGCGCGTGAAGTACGTGTCGGAAAATGTCACCACGGCTATTGAGGCCGATCTCATGGACGAAGACGTCTTCGACGATTTGGGCCTGAGCAATTTCGACTGTGCCGTTATCGCCATCGGAAGCAGTTTGGATTCCGCCATTATGGCTACCATCGCCTGCGTGGAAGCGGGGATTCCTTTGATCGTGGCTAAGGCACCGACCAAGCGCTACGGCCACATCTTAAAGCGCCTCGGTGCCCACACCATTATTTATCCGGAAATCGACATGGGCATGCGCCTGGCAAAGCAATTGACGGACAACGGGATTACCGATTACTTTGAATTGTCCGACGACTACGGCATCGTGGAATATGAAGTGGCGGAAGATTGGGTCGGAAAGAGCATCCGCGAACTTCAACTGCGCAGCGAATTTAATGTCAATGTCATTGCCATTCGCCGGGCCAAGGACCTTATCGTGCGCCACGTCGCCGAGGAAGTGCTGAATCGAAACGACATTATTATATTCTTCGGCAGCGACGACGACCTGAAGCAAATTCAAAAAGAGCGATCCGATGAATAGCATTGATTCGAAGGAGAACCGCCGCTTTAAGTCGTGGAAAAAATTGAAGGATAAGAAATATCGAAAAATAACGGGTACGCTCTTGGTGGAAGGCGTCGTGGTCATCGAAGAGGTCATGGCCGAAGGCTATGTGAAGGAGCTGATCGTCGACAAAGAAAAAGTCGAGCAGCACCGATCCCTGATCGAAAAGGCGGAGGCGGACGTCACTCTTTTGGATCACCGCCTCTTTAACGAATTGGTGTCCACGGAAACGGATCAGGGCATTCTCGCCCTGTGCCGCAGCTTTCTCGCGGACGCCGCGAGCCTCCCCGAATGTGGCCGCTTTCTCTACGCCGACGGCGTGCAGGATCCGGGAAACTTCGGCGGCATGATTCGTTCCGCCGAAGCCTTTCACTTCGACGGCGTGCTCGTCGGGCCGGGGACGGTGGATCCCACCAACGACAAGTGCATCCGCGCCTCCATGGCCTCGGCCTTTCGCCTGCCCGTGGCTTACGTCACAGACGAGGAGCTCTTCGCCTACAAAGACCGCGGTGCCCTCTTCGCGGCCCTGGATATTCGCGGCGAGAGCATGGCCGTGGAAGGGGAGAACAAAAACATCGTCTTGATCGTGGGAAACGAGGCCCGAGGCATTCGAGAAGAGCTGCTTGAAAAAGTGGATCTGCGCCTGCGAATCCCCATGAAAGAAACCATCGATTCACTAAACGCCAACGTGGCCGCATCCATCGCCATGTTTGTCATAGAAGGAGGAGGACAATGACACAGATTGTACAACCGTCCACATTGCCGGGCTTTATGGAGCTTCTGCCGAAAGATCAGTTGGTCTTTAATCGGATGAAGGACATTATTCGAAAAAATTACGAAGAGAAGGGTTTTCTGCCCATCGACACGCCGGTTTTGGAAAAAGAGGAAGTTCTCTTGGCCAAAGGCGGCGGCGAAACGGAAAAACAAGTCTATGCCTTTAAAAAAGGCTCCACGGACATCGCCATGCGCTTCGATCTCACCGTGCCCCTGGCGCGCTACGTGGCCCAACATTACAGCGATTTAAGCTTCCCCTTCCGCCGCTACCACATCGGCAAAGTCTATCGGGGCGAGCGGGCGCAAAAGGGTCGCTTCCGTGAATTTTACCAATGCGATATCGACATCATCGGAAACGGATCTTTGTCTCTGTACAACGATGGCGAAATTCCTTCGATTATCGCCAAGACCTTCCAAGATCTGGGCTTTGAAGCATTTACCATTCACATGAACAATCGCCGCATTTTAAACGGCTTCTACCGGGCTCTGGGCGTCAACGATTCCCAAGAAGTGCTTCGCATCGTGGATAAGGTCGATAAGATCGGCGTGGATTCGGTGAAGGAAGAACTTTCAAAAATCGGCCTCTCAGAAGATGCCGTGGAAAAAATCGCCGAGTTTATCAATATCTCCGGCACCACCGACGAAGTATTCGCTGCCCTCGACGCCATGGCCATCGACGATGAAGAATTTAAAACCGGCGTCAGCGAACTGAAAGAAGTCTTTTCTATCGCCCGCACATTAGGCGTATCGGACAAACACATGATTCCCGACATGAAAATCGCCCGCGGCCTGGATTACTACACCGGTACCGTCTACGAAACCATTTTGGACGATTACCCGGCCATCGGCTCTGTCTGCAGCGGCGGTCGATACGACAATCTGGCCGGCCACTACACGAAGCAAAAGCTTCCCGGCGTCGGCATTTCCATCGGCCTATCGCGCCTCTATTACCAATTAAATGAAGCGGGCCTCTTAAAAAGCTACGACGACGCGGCTTCTCAGTGCCTGATCATTCCCTTCGACGAGACGAAAGAAGAAGGCCTGCGTCTGTTAAAGACCTTAAGAGACGAAGGCATTCGCTGCATCTTCTACGGCGAGTCGGGAAAAATCGGCAAGAAATTTAAATACGCCGACCACCTGAACGTGGCTTATGCCATCGTCCTCGGTCAGGCGGAAGTGCAAAACAATATGCCCAAGCTTCGCAACATGAAAACCGGGGAAGAGAAGGCCATGGGCCCGGAAGAAATTATAAATTTTTTAAAGAATGAGGCATAAAGAAGAAACACAGTTGCAAAAGCAACAGGGATCTGCTATACTTCTTACCATGAATGAAGGGACGAGTACACAAAGCCTTAGCGAAAGAGGACGGTGAAAGCTCTTAATTTTGTGGAAAACCAACCCCGACGTCTGCCTTAATCGGCAGCGCTTAACAGGCGTTACATGTTTTGAGAAGTAATGAAGGTGGAACCACGGTACCGATCGTCCTTTTGGGGACGGTCGGTTTTTTTAATTGAGGTGAATGATGTTTAAAGTAAGTTATCCTGACGGAAGCGCAAAAGAATACGAATCGAAGAAATCGGTGAAAGAATTAATCGCCGACATTTCCGAAGGTTTGGAACGAGCCAGCGTCGGCTGTGTTTACAACGGCGTGATTTTAGGCAAACACGATTTTATCGACGAAGACGGCACCATCAAAGTCGTTAAATTCGAAGACGAAGAAGGCAAACAAATCTTCTGGCACTCCACGGCCCACTTAATGGCCTATGCCATCAAACGCCTGTGGCCCAACACGAAATTTGCCATCGGTCCTTCCATTGAAAACGGCTTCTACTACGATATCGACTTGGACGAACAATTAAGCACCGACGATTTGGAAAAGATCGAAAAGGAAATGAAGGCTATCGTCAAAGAAGGCCCGGTCTTTGAAAGAAAAGTCCTTTCCAAAGCCGAAGCGGAAGAACTCTTCAAGGACGAACCCTACAAGATCGAACTTATCGAAGATCTCCCCGCCGACGAAGAAATTTCCATCTACACCCTAGGCGACTACGTGGATTTGTGCCGCGGACCCCATTTGGAAAATGTAAAAGACATTAAGGCCGTGAAGCTTACCTCCATCGCCGGCGCTTACTGGCGCGGCGACGAAAAGAACAAGATGCTTCAACGGATCTACGGCATCTCCTTCCCGAAGAAGAAAGATCTCGACGAATACATGGAACGCCTGGAAGAAGCTAAGCGCCGCGACCACAGAAAGATCGGCCGCGAATTGGATCTGTTCAGCTTCCGCGACGAAGGCCCCGGCTTCCCCTTCTTCCATCCCAAGGGAATGCTCGTAAGAAACGAGTTGGAACGCTTCTGGCGCGACCTGCAAATTGAACGAGGCTACGGCGAAATCAAGACGCCCATGATCTTAAATGAAGACTTGTGGCACCGCTCCGGTCACTGGGATCACTACCGCGACAATATGTACTTCACCAAAATCGACGGCGAAGACTACGCCATCAAGCCCATGAACTGCCCGGGATCCATTTTGGTTTATGAACAATCCATGCACTCTTACAGAGACTTCCCCATTAAGCTCATGGAATTCGGTCAAGTGCACCGCCACGAACTTTCCGGCGCCCTCCACGGCCTGTTCAGAGTTCGTACCTTTACCCAAGACGATGCCCACGTCTTCATGCTACCCTCGCAAATCCAAGAAGAAGTCATTAAGCTCATCGACTTGGCCGATGAACTTTACAATACCTTCGGCTTCGACTACACGGTGGAACTTTCCACGCGTCCCGAAGACAGCATGGGTACCGACGAACAATGGGATATGGCTATTGAAGCACTGAAAAAAGCCTTGGACAGCAAGGAAATGGAATACGAAATCAACGAAGGCGACGGCGCATTCTACGGTCCGAAGATCGACTTCCACCTGCGCGATGCCATCGGTCGTACCTGGCAATGCGGAACCATTCAATTGGATTTCCAAATGCCCCAAAGCTTTGAATTGACCTATGTGGACGAAAAGGGCGAAAAACAACAACCCGTTATGAGTCACCGCGCCCTCATGGGCTCCATGGAACGCTTCTTCGGCATTTTAGTCGAACACTTTGCCGGTAAATTCCCCTTGTGGCTCGCACCGGTTCAAGTCAAAGTGCTTCCCATCAGTGAAAAATTCGAAGACTACGCCCTGAAAGTTACCAAAGAACTTTCCGATGCCGGCATCCGCGCCGAATACGACGAACGCAACGAAAAGATCGGTAAGAAGATCCGCGACGCACAAATGGAACGGGTCAACTACATGGTCATCGTCGGCGAAAAAGAAGCGGACAGCGGCAAGATCTCCGTTCGCGACCGCGACGGCAACGAACGCAGCGATGTTGAACTTGCCGATTTCTTAGGCGAATTAAAAGAAGAAATCGAAAGCAAGAGAATTGACTAAGATCTTCGCTTTCGGCGACTCTTATGTGGCGGGCTACGGTGTGGATTTCGATGAGTGCTGGGTCAGCCTGTTGGAAAAGCTTTTGAACCGGTCCGTCGCCAATTTGGGCATGAACGGCGCTTGGATCACGGAGCTTTGTGATATGCCTCCTGTGCTAAATGAAGGAGACGTGCTCTTGGTTTTAGGCGGCGCCAACGATTTGTTGGGTGAAGGCACCGTGGATCAGGTCATAAAGGCCTACGAAAGCCTCGAAGCCTATGCCCGAAAGCGAGGCGCCCGAGCCGTGATAATCGTGCCGCCGACGCCTGAAATCGTCGATGACGAGCTCTTTGTCGGCATGAGCATGATCGTGTCGCTCCAAGAGAAGATGAAAGAGCTGAACGAGAGAGCCTCCGGCCTTCATTTGGATTCAGTGATTCCGAACGATCCCGCTCTTTACATCGACGGCATCCACTTAATGCCGGAAGGGCACGAAATGATTGCCCGCGCCGTTTACGATTACGGAAAAGCCAATGCTATTTTCTAAAATAAGAGCTTGCACCCGTTGCAGGCTCTTTTTTTGCGTTGATTTCACTGAAATTCCATCGACAGAGCTTCGGGCCTTTGATAGAATATTTGAAGAGGTGATGGTGTGAAACTTGATTTTTTATCTTCGCGCAAGGGGGATATTCCCGAACGAAACAGCGAGATGAAGCCTTATATTAAAAACACAATTAATCGAATAAAAGAAGGAAACTTTTCTAAAAAAGAACAGGCGGCTTTAGCGGCGGTGCTTATTTTGGCGGCATCGGGTACGGGCTACGGCGCCTTTATTCACGCGCCAAAGGCTCAGCAGGACGCCCTTCGAGCGGCGTTAAACGCCACGCCGGCTGTGGCTCACGCTCAAGAAGGGGACGGAGCGGCCTTTGCCGATGAAAAACCTACACTAAAAGAAACGGAAGTGGAACAGGCCGTAGCCAACGACATCGCGTCGGATCCCAATGTGGAAATAACCAGCGAAGAAGTGGTGCCCGACGGTGAAAATTCAGGGCTCATGAACTTGGTCGTGGAACACAGCGGCTCCACCGACGTGTTGAGCCAGTATTTGGAAACCCTGCAAGGCGTATCCTATAAGCTGAACATCGATTCCATCAGCTACAACAAAGATCCCTCGGATGTGGAGGCCACATCCATTCGCCTGTCCATTCCCTACGACATCGTGGACAACAGCCTATCGTCGAAAACCTTCGACACGCCGGCGCCGGAGGCCACAGCGCCTGCCGCGCCGGACACGACGGCGACCCCTGCAACGGGCACCGGCACGGCCACGGCGCCTTCGAGCTCCTCTTCGTCTACATCTACGTGGCGCCCGGTCTACCCGTCTACGTCCCGCACGACCACGCCTGTCGCGCCGTCCACATCCCACACGACGACGCCCGTCGCGCCGCCCAGGACGGCACCGTCTACATCCCATACGACAACACCGAGCACAAAACCGGCAGAACAGCCGAAACCCCAAGTGAAGCCTCAATCGGAAACGCCGCCGAAGACGAAAGATACCGTCAACTTGGCGCCGGCCTTGACGACGTACTCGGCCTTCGATTGTTTCTTGTCGGCTTCCATGGATGAGGGCATGCCCGTGGTACTGGAGACGCAAACGGACCGCAACGTGGACAAGGCCTATCAAATTCTCGACGTGAAATTCGAAACGCCTATGAAGGCAGAGGGCCAAGAAGCGCCGAAGCGCGTCGTCATCATGGACACTGGCGGATTCTATCTGCCGAAAAACGGCCATGAATTCAGCATCGACGTATCCGACGGTGCGAAGACCGAAGGCATTTACAGCCTGATCTTGGCCGACGAGGAAGGAAACAGCAAGGAAGTTCTTCCCCTGCGCAAAGAGGATTTAGGCGACGGATTCTATCGTATTTTCTTCCCCTTAAACGGCATGGACGGTACGATTCGCGTCAATCAACTTCGCTACACCTTTACGGATCAAGGCGGCGTAAGCGAAGTGATGGCCATTCGAAACATTCAAATCCTATCGAATGAAAACTAAATTAAAAGCCATGACCCTTGTGGAACTGATTTGTGTCATCGCCATTGTGGCGGTCCTCATCACCATCGGCGTCATGGGAATGAGAGGCGTTCGGCGATTTAAAGCTGAACGCCAAATTCATACCATCACAGGGGAGCTCAGCGACTTGAGAAAGCGCGCCATGATTACGCGCTCCCACACGAAAATGCTTTTTAAAGACGACAGATACATGATTCAATATGATGAAATTGAAAAAACCGTGCCCTACGAAGACGATTTGATTTTCGTCGAATCCAATACAGCGCAAGGTGGGAATATTATTTCATTCAGCCCGTCGGGCAGGCCGTCCAATAGCGGCACGATCACCTTTCGCGTCGGGAAAACGGCCTTTAACGTCATCGTGGCGCCGGTAAACGGACGCATTCGAATGGAGAGAGCCGATGAAGAAAGCTAGCTTCACTTTGCTTGAAGTCATGGTGGCCGCCGCCATTATCGCGCTGGTTACCGTCATGCTCAGCGCCTTTTTGGGAGGCAGCTTCAAGCAATTAAACGAACAAAATACGAAGCGGGACAGGCTCAATCGAAGCGTCAACACCATGGAATCATACATGGCCTACGAAGATAAGGCGGAGCCCGGAATGCACGTCGTCGTCTCGAGCTACGACGATCAATTGGAGAAAGTGGAGGTGTTCGATGAGAAGACGGGGAAAAGCCTCTTGGTGTCCCTCCGACCGAAAAAAAGCCTTTACACTCCTTGAACTCCTGTTGGCTATGGCCATCGGCGCCGTACTCATCGCATTACTTAGCCAAATTTTATTCAGCGGACTGAACGGCGCCGCCGCCTTCGCCGGCCGCATCAATCGCGAGAACGACGTAAGCTTCGCCTTAAACAGCATGGTGGATGAGCTTCTTGGGGCCGACAGCATCTATCGAATCGGAGAGAATTACGTCCAATTTTACGTTCGCGAGCCGGGAGAAGAGGGGCACAAAGTGGTGAGCTATATCTTTGAAGGCGACAAATTATCGCGTTTCGCCGATCACAGCCACATCAAATATCCCATCAACCGTTTGAACGTAAAACAAGGCACACAAACCGTCATACTGAGGCATGTAGATGGGCTCAGCTTTGAGAAGAAAGACGATTGCCTCGTGATCCGCCTGAGATGCGGCGGTGAATCGAAGCGCGTCGTCGCCTTCAGGGGGTCATATGAGTAGGCGGCGCGGCTCCATCGCCCTGATGGCCGTCTTTATCTTTGCAGTGATCAGCCTCCTGTCCTTGGTGATTTTTTCCCGCATAGAAGACAATTTGCTTTTACTCGGCGCGGAAAAAGACGAAAAGCAGGCCTCCTATTACGCCGAGTCGTTGGCGTATTTGGCCAACGAAGGCGTCAGTAAAAAAAAGATCATCGACGTCATTCAATTAGGCGGAAGTTATCATTTGCCGGCCGTCTCCATGGACGATGTATCAGACGAACATCCCCGTCTGTCCTGCGTAGCGGAAAAGGGAAGCTATACCGCCGTCAAACTGGAAATTTCCTGCACATACAAGGGTATCGGCGCCAAGGCAAATCTGCGTTTCGACGGCGTGAATCCCCTTTTCATTCAAGAAGACGGCGTGCTCAGCGTGGAAGAAATGAAAAATGCCGGCGTCTACGAGGCGTGGCAGCCCATGCTCGCCGAGAGCTTTACAAAACCGCCTGAAGCGGGCGTTCGTTCCGTCATCACACGGGAGCCGCTCCAGAAGCAAAAAGACGGAGAACTTGTGCAGGTAACGGAAGAAAATCAGGAAATTCCCCTATTCGAAAACACGGAAAAACTTCGTTGGGAAATAGAAAGCGCCGTGGAAACGAAAAACCCGCTGGAGGTAAGCGGCGTCCTTTGGCTGAAAAAAGGATCGTCCCTAAAAGGAGACGTCCACGTCAAAGGCGTATTGATTCGCGAACCCGGGGCGGCCGTGGAAGGACAAATGGTCGTGGACGGGCTTCTCATCGGCGAAAATACCGGGCCGATCCGCGCCAATTTCCAACCACGTCTCGTGGAACAATCCTTTTATTTTTTCGACGACTTCATAAAGCCGAGCGGCTACCGATTAAAAAAGCTTTACTAAGGCGGCGGGTCACATCTTGTGGGTTATTTTTCAATTTGATATAATAAATAGGCAGTACAATTAAGGAGGAAATTATGATCTCAGCTGGTGATTTTAGAAAAGGTGTAACTTTTGTTATGGACGGAGACGTCTACCAAGTCGTGGATTTTCAACACGTTAAACCGGGAAAAGGTGCGGCCTTCGTTCGTGCTAAAATTCGTTCGGTTTTAAACGGCGGTGCGAAGGAAACCACCTTCAATCCCTCGGAAAAGTTTGAAAGTGCCGTAATCGAAACCAAGCAAATGCAATACTTGTATTCTGATGGCGCGCTTTACTACTTTATGGACACCGAAACTTACGAACAAATGCCCATCGAAAAGGAATTCGTGGAAAATGCATTAAACTTTATGCGCGAAAACGACATGGCGACAATCCAAATCTATCAAGGCAAGCCTTTTAACGTCACCCCGGAAAACTTTGTCGAATTGGAAGTAACGGAAACCGAGCCCGGCGTCAAGGGCGATACCACTTCCGGCGCGACGAAACCCGCAACGGTTGAGACAGGATTCACCCTACTTGTACCCTTGTTTGTTGATCGGGGAGATGTTATTCGCATAGACACGCGTTCCGGCGAATATATGTCCAGAATTTAGCCAAGGAGGCAACCATGAAAAACATTTTGCAACGCATCGCTTATGTTCAAGGTTTAGCAGATGGATTGGGACTGGAAGAATCGTCGAAAGAAGGCCAAATTCTATTGGAACTCGTCGACGTGGTCGCGGAATTGGCAGAAGTCGTCGATGAAAAATTCGAAGACATGGAAAGCTATGTCGACGTCGTAGAAGAAGACTTGGCCGAATTGGAAGACTATGTCTACGAAGACGACGATTTTGACGACTACGATGACTTTGATCTGGACGATTTCGACTTCTTCGAAACCTACCCGGAAACCGCCGAGGAAATGTTCGAAGATATCGAAGTATCCGAAGACGAAGCTGAATAAGAAATGAACCGCCTGAGGGCGGTTTTTTTGTGGAGAAATTCGGGAAATTTGCTTTATACAGATGAAGAAGTTA
Organism: Aedoeadaptatus acetigenes; assembly: GCF_025566985.1. NCBI lineage: Bacteria > Bacillati > Bacillota > Tissierellia > Tissierellales > Peptoniphilaceae > Aedoeadaptatus > Aedoeadaptatus acetigenes. Next base: position 36,904 of record NZ_JAOQJD010000001.1, on the reverse strand, counting down.
GGTCATATGCAGTGATTAGATAAGTAAAGCGCCGCCCATAGGACGACGGCCGTAAAAATGGTAAACTAACAACAGAGCTAACGAAAATGATCGAACTAAAAACAGAGGAGTGGATCAAATGTTGAAATCAGCAATATACGGTTTAGCTGTCGGCGATGCCCTGGGCGTTCCTTTCGAATTTAAAAAACGCGGAACATTCACCTGCAAAGAAATGACCGGCTACGGCTCGTGGAATCAGGCACCGGGCACCTGGTCCGACGACACGAGTATGACTCTGGCCACATTGGATTCGATTAAAGAGACGGGCCGCATCGACTGCGAGGATATGCGGAGGCGGTTTTGCGATTGGCTCCATAGAGATGCCTACACCGCCAACGGCGAGACCTTCGATGTCGGCACCACGACCCGCATCGCCTTGGAACGAGGGCAGGGGCTCGACGATTACCACGCAAACGGCAACGGTTCCTTGATGCGCATTTTGCCCTTGGCATTTACTGAGGCGACAGACGAGGAGATCCGAGCCGCCTCCGCCATTACCCACGCCCACAAACTCTCCGCGGACGCCTGTGTCGACTACGTGCATCTGGCGCGGCAATTGATTCGCAAAGAACCGGTTGCGCGAGATGAGATCAAAAACAAAAGCGTGGACGATATTCAGTCCACCGGTTTCGTCTTGCACACATTGGAAGCCTCGATTTGGTGTTTATTAAATACCACATCCTACACAGAAGCCGTGCTTACAGCGGTGAACCTCGGCGACGATACGGACACCACCGCTGCGGTGGTGGGCGGCTTGGCGGGGATTGTGTACGGCTACGACAGCATCCCGAAGGAATGGATTGATGCGCTGAAAAATAAAGGGCTTATCGACTCGATTTTAAATAAATAAAAAGGAGGCAATACAATGATGGAGCCTAAATTTCATCCCTATTTAACTGAGAAAAAAGCGAGGACTGAGCACGGCTATAAATACATAGTCTTGAAAGAAGATACACCGAAAGATTTAAAAGATGAATACATGAAAATCGTTGCGGAGCAAGATGAAAGATTGAGAAGGGGAGAAATGATCATTATGTTTTAAATAGACAAAAAGCCTTTTTTGAATCCTTCATTTTATAAGAGAGCGCAGATGAGGATGAAAAGCAAAAAATGAATAGTCGCAAGGAAATAAAGAAAAAATGAAGTCAAAAAGCGTTCGGGGAGAGTGATTCCTTAGATGCTTTTACTTTGTTAGCGAAATTAAAATCTATTTACTCGGTGGTTTTCATCTTTCTCTCTTCACGAAGCTGTAACTTGGTTCTTTCATGGGCTTCCTGCAAAAGGGAATAGAGTGAGCTTTGAATATCCGGGTGGCTTAAAATATCCGGTAGTTCTGAAAACCTGCTTTCTTGGGAAAGAGAATAATTGGCGAGGAATATTGTTATAGAGTCAGAAACTTCCTTATATTGCTCCTCTTGAATCATAAATTGAATTGTACCAAACTTTTCTTTTAAACAAATCGCAAGGTTGGCTTCAAATTTTTGAGGTTCATTTTTTATATAGCGTTGGTTGGTCCATCCAACTTTTTTAGAAAACAAAATTATTTCATGGGTGGAGAAACATTTCGTAACAGCACCTTTTATTGTGGCATAAAGAGGCGCGCTCAAACACCGAGGATTTAAGCGTGCGATCCAATCGGGTCTTTCTGCCATCATAGCGGCAATTAAAATAGCATCGTTGGAATAGCTATTAAAAGATTGATTCTCGGAATGGTACTTTTTAAGTTCAAAAATCATTTCTACGGCTTGCTCAATTTTTTCAGTAAATAAAAAGCGCTCCAAACCGTAATAAAAAATAAAAACGTAAGAAATGTCGATGGACTGAGATATGTCTTGAAGCCATTTTAAATAAGTAAAACGCTCTACGGAAGTAAGCTTGTCGTAAGTGGGGTAATAGCCAATTTTCTGATCCGTTGTTCCCTCAACAATGGGTAAATGCACATTAATAGCAGAAGGTTCAGATTGAAAACTGATCTCGAAAGAGTAGAAGCCATTGTCGAAGGTTTGTGTTCCTCGTTCGATATTTTTATACGGGCCATTAAAAAACCAGAGCAGATCAAACACATTTGAAGGGACAATTTCACGTAAGTTTCGAGCATCCATATTGTCCTTGGTTGGAGCGATTGCATCATTGTCTTTATAGGAAATGTTAGGGGTCGAAGTCGGCAAACGATCAACTACATTTTCGTCGGTGATAACGGGGCTTTTCGTCGGTATAATCGCTTCAGTTTTCGGATTAGTTAGAATATTTATTCGAGGCTTCGATTTTTGATACGCGGTGTAAGCGAGAATGCCGTAGAAAACGCCGAGGAAAATGTTCGGATGTCTACCGAATAAGGCACCCCATGATGCAAGCCCCAGAATAATCGCGATAAATTTTAACCATCGACGTGGTGACCGTGTCGTATATTGATCAGGAGAGTAGCCTTCTTTTTCCAATACATGCTTAACGGCTTCGGATTTCGTTGCATCGTAATGAAATTTTGTTTTTTTCGGTTGCCTCGCTTTCATCTTCTTAGGTGAGGTCACCGGTTTAATAGGTTTTAGTAAATCGACGGTCGTTTTATTGTAGACTTTGTTATAAACAGCTTTTTTTGGATTCTTTATGTAACCCATGCCTTTTTTCCCGTAACCGGGAATAAGTGCTTTTTTTACAGAGCGTTTCAACCTGCCGGTAGTTCTGGCTTTAAAGCTTTTTTTTAAGTTAGGCTTTCTTACACCGAACTTCATTGCATACCTCCTGAACTGCAAATTTTTTCCATTCTTTCACATTTATAATTTGGTCAAATTGCCGTGGATGAAATGAATGGCGTTCTCATGGATTTTAAATTAAATGCACTTGTCGTCAAAAGTATATCCAAGAAATTTTTGAATAGCAATGAGCTTGGGGAAATTGGGATTTCATAAACAAAGATAAATGCCAGCTATAAATTTTGTTCATAAATTGATTGGGAAGAAAATAAAACCAAAAGTGTAAAAGATACTTAATGCTACGGGTTCGCTGCCCTTACAAAATAAAATGAAGTTAAAGCCTACGGGACGATGCCAAGACTCCTGGAAGTTTGTACTCATATGTCTATTAAAGTAAAAAGCCGTTGGTCATTATAACCAACGGCCTCAACCATCTGTACATAGTCCTTATCTTTTCGCGCGTCTGTAGCCCGCAGCTTGGGCCTGTGCTTCACTTTCAAATAAAACAATATTTCTCGGTGCGATTTTGTGGTAGCTTGCATCCTGAGGAAGGTGGTAAATGCGCGAATTTCGATTTCCGCGAATATGTCCTTTTCCCTGTGGAGCGCCGATTGCCCGATTATTTTTATTGTTTTGAACAATTGGCGTGACGGGATTGTTTTGCTCGTTCTTTTCATCTGTCTTTTCGTTGCTTGAGGGCGTTTCGGGACTGTACCCCGTGCCGACTACGGCCGTATAGGTGGCCTGATCCCAGGATACCGGCTTACCCATGGCTTCGGCGATAACTCGAAGCGGCAAGAAGGTGCGATTGTCGCGAATGACGGTCTCCGTATCCATTTTGACCATTTTGTCCCCGGCGCGATAATGGGATTCACCGGGCGAAAAGATAAAGTCCTCGTCGTTGATTTTGATGTGTACCTGACGTTCCTTTGTGTTCCACTGAATGTCGAGTCCTAAAGCTTCAGCTACTTGACGTAGAGGAACCAGGGTTCGGTTCTTGTGGATATAAGGCGATACATCGCCTGTAATGTAACGGCCCTCGACCCAAAGTCTTGCGTCGCGGGCAGATGCCGGTTGCGGGATGAAGCCGATCAGCATGGCCACGGCCAACAATACAGATAGAATTTTTCTTTGCAAATCAGAGTCCTTTCTATGCTAAATTATAACTTTTCGGATGGAATGCGGCCGGTCGTTTTTTCGTAGAAACGCACGGCTTGCTTTACACATTAAATTTAAAATTGACGACATCGCCGTCTTCCATGACATAATCCTTGCCTTCGCTTCGGATCCAACCTTTTTCTCGGGCCTGTGCAATTGAACCAGCTTCCACCAGTTTTTCGTAAGAAATGGTGTCGGCTTTAATGAAGCCGCGCTCGATGTCGGTGTGGATTTTCCCGGCGGCTTCCGGTGCCTTGGCGCCTTTTTTTACAGTCCAAGCGCGGCTTTCCATTTCGCCGGTGGTAAGGAAGCTGATTAAGCCCAAAAGGGTGTAGGATGCTTTTACCAGGCGGTCCAAGCCGGAATCGGCGAGGCCCATGGCGTCGAGAAATTCCGCTTTGCTTTCGTCATCCAGGGCGGAAATTTCTTCTTCGATGGCGGCGGAAATGATGATGGTCTCATCGCCGCTTTGATCGGCAAAGGCTCTCACCTGATCCACGTAGGCGTTGCCGCTGACGACGTCGTCTTCGCTGACATTGGCCGCGTAGATCACGGGTTTCATGGTCAAGAGGCTGAAGGAGGATAAGAGTTTTAAATCCTCTTCCGAATAGTCCAAAGAACGGGCCGGTTTTTCAGCTTCCAATGCGGCGATGATTTTTTCGATTAAATCGTGTTCCGCCTGCAAACTCTTGTCGCCCTTCATTTGTTTTTTCACCCGATCCCGGCGCTTTTCCAAAAGTTCCAAATCGGAAAAGATCAGCTCGAGATTAATGGTGTCGATGTCCCGCACGGGATCGATGCTGCCTTCCACGTGGATAATGTTGCCGTCGTCGAAACAGCGCACCACGTGGACCAAAGCGTCCACTTCGCGAATGTGGGACAAGAATTGATTGCCCAGGCCTTCGCCTTTGCTTGCGCCCTTTACGAGTCCGGCGATGTCGGCGAATTCGATGGTGGCGTAAATGATTTGCTTGGAGTGGCTCATTTCGCTCAACACGTCCAGTCGACGGTCTTTCACTTCCACCATGCCCACATTGGGCTCGATGGTGGCGAAGGGATAATTGGCCGCTTCGGCGCCGGCTTGGGTGATGGCGTTAAATAATGTGGACTTGCCTACATTGGGCAATCCGATAATTCCTAATTTCATAAATACTTCCCCCTAATCCTAATCCAGCTCATTATACCATAGTTTTTGCCGCTCTTTTATGGGATTGGATTTCATTTTATGGGGCATTCATGTATAATATGAAGGTAAAGCGAGGTGACACATGAGTGCTATTGTAGTAAATGAACTGACCAAAAAATTTCGTCGGAATTTAGTTTTCAACGATTTTAACTTGGAAGTGTTCGATGGTGAGATTTTTTCGATCATGGGGATGGAAGGTGCCGGCAAGACGACCTTGGCCCGCATTTTGTTCCATTTTTTAAAACCGAATAAGGGTACGATCCGTATTTTCGATATGGACGGCCAAAAGGAATCCAAATCCGTGAAGGAATTTACCGGCTACGTCCCGGAAGAGGTTTGGATGTACGACAATTTAAAACCCATGGCGATTTTTAATCATACCTTGGCATTCCATGGATTAAAGAATACGGACGACATTCAGTCGTTGATGGAATATTTTGAATTGGACAATCGGCACAAATTCGCCGATTTAACGGATTCGGAACGCAAGCGCGTGGCGATTATTAATGCCCTGATTGCAAAACCGAAGTTGTTGGTTTTGGACAATCCGTCGAAGGATTTGTCCCGCGCCATGTTGGATAAACTTTTTACCCACATAAAGCGCCTTCAAAGTTCCGAAGGCCTTTCCGTCTTGCTCTTGACGGACGATTTGGCCATCGGCCAACGCTACAGCGATCGAGGCGCCTATTTGTCCGGCGGCCGCTTAACGGGCATCGAGTATTTGAAGGATAAAAAGAACAATGACAAGGTGCTTCGCATTTTCGACGAGCTGATCGACGTGGGGGCCTTTGAAGAAATCGGCGCGACCTTATTAAAAGACGAGTCCGGCGACGTGGAGTTTTTCTACGACGGCTACTTGCCCACGCTGACCACCGTATTGCATCAACAAAAAGTGAAGAACTACGTCTTGGAAGATGCGGTACTGGAAAATAAAGTGGAAATCTTTAAATCCGGCCGCAGCGTCAGCGAGCGCCCGGTTCCACCGGCACAAGAGGCGAAGACCTCTCTTGACGATACCTCGGAAGAGGACACGATCATCGCCTACGACGACAAGGCCCTTGAAGCCGAAGCGAGCGAGACGTCGGCACCCATGGAAGACGACACGGTGATTTTAAGCGAAGCGCCTCTAAAGGATGAGGCGCAATCGACGGATGCGGCAAAAGAGGACGCAGCCGAAGAAGTCGCCGCACCGAAAGAGGAACAAGGGGCTGTCGAAGAAAAGACGGAGGCCTACGATTCCGATTCCATGATTCTGGACAGCCGCAAGACGCAGCCCATCGAACCGGTGGATTCCGACGATGTGCTCGAGGAAAAATACAGTTTTAAGCCGAAAAAGGGGGATGAGTGATGGTTTTTAATCTCGAAATGAAAAACAATCGGGGCAAGGCCTTTGCTTGGTTCTTGGTTCTCGGGATTTTAACCGGCCTGTTAATGGCCTTTTTCCCGCTCCTACAAGACGACAATCTCCTATCCCTGGCCAACGGTTTTCGCGATGGCTTTTCCGAAAACATGCAACCGATTTTAGGTTTCGGTAGCGAAGTTGCCTTCGACAAATTCACGGACTACATTCCCTTTATCTTCCAATATTTGGGTATCTTGTTGGGGATTTTCGCCATTCAATTGGGGGCGAAGAGCTTGTCTCGGGAACAAAGCGCCGGTACCATCGAATACCTCTACGCTAACCCCATTACACGGACGGAAATTTACAGCGGCAAGTTCACGGCCAATATGTTGCATTACGGCCTCGTGCTTCTCTGTGTATTGCTGGTCGCCTTTGCAAGCGCCTACGTCTTCGGGATCCACGACGTACGCAACCTGGCCCTCGTGCTGCTTCAGGTATTCATTTGCCTGCTCCTCTTGGGCTTTGAATTTCTGTGTGTCGGCTTTTTCTATTCCTCGATTTCTTCCCGCGCATCCCACGCGGAAGGAGGGAGCCTGCTCTTGTTTATCGCTATTGCCCTCGTGTGGGCCGCACTCATCTTTATGGGAAGCGGAACACAAGCCATTGCGGCATTCTTCCCCTTCTCTGCATTGAACCCGCTGAGCATGGCGGGAAGTGGCGATTTCCAATGGATCGGCATGGTTGCAAACATCGTGCTCGGATTGATCTTCTGGGGATTGGGCTGTATTATCTACAAAGGAAAAGAACTAAAATTTTAAACCAAGACGAGCGGCTCATGGAGTCGCTCTTTTATTCGGAGGGACTATGATTCGATTAATTGCACTGGATTTCGACGGCACCATCGCCGCGAGAAAACAACCTTTCGATGAAACCATGATCGAGTACGTGCAACGTTGGAAAGAAATGGGCATCGAAACGGTGGTGGCCAGTGGCCGCCCCTTTCGTTCGTTGAAGCGGGAACTCGCTCCTTACAAGGATGAAATGGTCCTGATCAGCAACAACGGCAATTTAATTCGCCGTAAAAATTCGGAAGAGACCCTGGACCGCTTCGTTTTCGATAAAGACGCCATTCGCCCCTTAACGGCGGCCATCGAAGCTCGGGGGCTCCATCCGATTTTTCACGTGGACAGCTACGCCAAAGGCTACGATTTGGTTACCCTCCACGAGCAAACGGAGCGGGAAGCCTCCTACATTGTTTTTTACGAAAACATGTACAGAGAAATGTCCTTGGATGATCTTTTAAAAGAAGATGTCCTGGCCGTGGCCGGCTACACCACCCCCGATGTCTTCGAAGGATTAATCGAGGAGCCGGTGATTAAAGAAGGTGGACTCACGGCCCATTTGCTGAAGAGCAGGGATCCGAAACTTTCCCTTTTTGAAATCATCGGCAAGGGCAGCGACAAGTGGCGGGGCCTGAGCACCTACGGCAAGATGAAAGGCATCGCTCCGGAAGAGATGATCGTCGTCGGCGACGACCGAAACGACGGGGCCATGATCGCCCACGGAGGCGTGGGCATTGCCATGGCTTCGGCGCCGGAGGATGTAAAAGAAGTGGCGGACAGCATTTGCGAAGAAACGCCTGAAAATTACGGCGCCTTTCGCTGCGTCGATGCCATTGTGAGAAAGGAGGCGGGGGATGAACATTAATTGGTATCCCGGGCACATGAAAAAGACCATCGAGTCTTTAAAGAGCATGAAGGCCCAGTGCGACGTGGCGGTGGTCCTCCTCGATGCCCGCATTCCCGTGAGCAGCTACAATCCGCTTCTGGACGAGGTGCTCACCTCCATTCCCGTGCTCATGCTCTTAAACAAATCGGATTTGGCGGATCCGAAGGAAACACAGCGCTGGATCGATTACTTCAACGGGCAGGCGGACACCTCGGCCATTGCCTTCTCCGCCACATCGAAGCTCAATGAAAAGAAGCTCACCGAAGCCCTGGAAAATTCTGTAAAGGATTTGCGGGAAAGAGAAGCGGAAAAAGGCATGGAAAAGCGCAAGCTGCGGGTTATGGTGGCGGGGATTCCCAATGTAGGGAAATCCACCTTCATCAATCAGCTGGCAGGGAAAAAATCCGCCGCCATCGGCAATCGCCCGGGCATTACAAAGACCAATCAGTGGATTCGCCACCACAAAGCCTTCGATCTCCTGGACACCCCGGGTGTCTTGTGGCCCAAGCTGGATCCGCCCATTCGCGGTCGCCATTTAGCCTACACCGGCTCCATTAAAGACGAGATCATGGACGTGGAGACCCTGGCCTTTGAACTCGTTAAAGAAGCCATGAAAAAGTTCGAAGCCCCCATGATGGCGCGCTACAATCTTACGGAAACCTTTGACGATCCCGTGGCGGTCATGGACGCCATTGGCAAACGCCGGGGCTGTTTGATCCGCGGCGGCGAAATCGACTACACGAAAGTCTCCCACTTGATTCTGGACGAATTCCGCGCCGGCAAGTGGGGACCGATTACCTTGGAGCGCGCCGATGACCGATCTGAATTTTGATCTGGATCATCTGAAAGAAGGCTACGATTGCATCGCCGGCATCGACGAGGTGGGCCGCGGCTGCCTCTTCGGCGACGTGGTGGCGGCCTGCGTCATCATGCCTCTGGATAAGGCCATTGACGGCGTGACGGATTCAAAAAAACTCTCTCCGAAAAAACGCGGCCTACTGGAAGCGGCCATTAAAGAGCGAGCGGTTTTTTATGCCTACGCCAATGAAAGTGCACAAGTAATCGATGCCATCAATATAAAACAGGCCACGCGGCGTGCCATGAAGGCGGTAGCGGAGAAGGCGATGGCCCATTTTCCGGACAAGAACATCCTGTTTTTAGTCGATGCGGAAACCATGGATCTGGACTGTCATCAGGCGGCGATCATCCACGGCGACGACCTGTCTTATACCATCGCCTGCGCGTCCATATTGGCAAAGGAGCATCGCGACAGGCTCTGCATTCAGTGGGGCGAGGACTATCCGGGCTACGGCATAGAAAAACACAAGGGATACGGCACGAAACAGCACCGGGAAGCCATTCGCGCCCTCGGTCCCTCGGCGGGGCATCGCATGAGTTTTTTGACGAAAATTTTAAACAAATAGAGACAGAAAGTGCCGTCGGGCCTGTTTTTGCCTGTCTGCGGTTTATGGTATAATAGGTAAAATAGGAGGCAGAAATGGTTGAAAAATATTTTGTTGACCCTGCGGGGAACACCAATGTAAAAATAGCCGACGACGTGATTACGCGGATCGCTCAGGAAGCGGCTACGCGGGTCGAAGGCGTTTATAATAGCTACACGACGAAAAGAGACATCGGCGACTTCTTGCCCGGACGAGGCCAATCGAAGACCAAAGTCACCGCCGACGAAGAAAAAAGCGTGGTGGATATTTCCATCGTCGTGGAATACGGACGCAACATCTTGGAAGTGGCAGAAGAAGTGCAAGACGCCGTCAAGATCAGCCTTGAAAACATGACGGATTTGGACATTACGGCGGTGAATGTTCACGTCAACGGCGTGCGCGCCCAAGAAAAAGAATCCGTATAAAGGGAAGGAATTTTGTTGAGCAGAAAACTTTCAAGAATCGGAACCATGCAGGTTGTATTTGCAATGGAACACAGAGGCGATTTTTCCATGGACGTGGCGGAATCTTTTTTCGAAAGCGTCTGGGAAGCCCACGAGGTGGAGGAAATGTATCGCCACGTTTTCAGCGAAAAGAAAGCGGCCATGCGTTTGGAATCCGCGTCGGACAGTCCCTTTTCACCTGATGAAAAGGCCTACATTATCGACTGCGTCGAAACCATTGTCGAAAACAAAGACGCCATCGACAAAATGATCACCGATCACTTAAAAGACGGTTCCATTCGCCGCATTTCCGCTGTGGATCTGTCTATTTTGCGCGTCGCCGTGGCGGAAATCATGTATCACGAAGATATTGCGCCGCCGATTTCCGTAAATGAAGCCGTGGATTTGGCGAAAATGTACAGTTCTAACGACAGCGCTCGCTTCGTCAACGGCGTTTTGGGCCATATCGTTCGAGAAGGCGGCTATGAACCCAATTAGCGTATCGGAGCTTCTCGCCTATGCAAAAAAAGTGCTCAAGACCGATTACATGTTGAATCACGTCTTGATAAAAGGGGAGCTTTCCGAAATAAAAACGGCGGCAAGCGGCCATGTCTATTTCACCGTAAAAGACGACAAGGCTCGCATGGACTGCATTATGTACCGCGACGACGCCGAAGCGTCGGACATGGAATTCAGCGTGGGCATGGAAGTGGAAATGAACGGTTCCGTGGCCATTTACGCCCCCTCCGGACGGTTGCAATTTGTGGCGAAGACCATGGAGCTCACCGGAGAAGGCGCCCTTTACAAACTTTTCTTAAAATTAAAAGACCTTCTGAGCAAAGAAGGTCTATTTGATATGGAAAAAAAGATGCCTTTGCCTCAGATGCCGAAGACCGTGGGCGTGGTCACCAGCACGGCCGGTGCGGCTCTTCACGATTTTTTGCAGGTGGCGGCCAACAGAAATCCCGCCGTCTCCGTCATCGTCTCACCTACCCTCGTGCAGGGGGAAGGGGCCGGCGCCTCCATCGCCCGGGCCTTCAAACGGCTGGACGCGCGGGATGATGTGGATGTGGTCCTCATTACCCGTGGCGGCGGCAGCATGGAAGATTTGTTTTGCTTTAACGACGAGACCTTGATTCGCACCTTGGCCGAAAGACGCCATCCGGTCGTATCTGCCGTGGGCCACGAGGTGGACACAACCCTTTGCGATTACGTGGCCGATGTGCGGGCGGCGACGCCGACCCACGGCGCGGAAATTATCGTCAGCCCACGGGAAGACATTCTCTCCGCCTCGAGGGCGCGCCTTCGCACCATGGAACACGTCATCGCCTTGAATCTTCAAGAGGCAAGAAGGCGAAACGACGCCCTGGGCCACCGCCTGCATCAGGCCGTATCCATGGAGGCCATTTTAAACAAGCGATTGGCCCAAAAGGCCGTGAAAGAGCGCATGGACTTTCGCATGAAAGAGACGCTGAATCTTCACGAGCAATCCCTGAAAAGCGACGGTATACGCATAAAGGCCGTGAATCTTCCGGCGCGGGCGGAGAGGGATATGGAGCAGCTTGCTGCGCTCAAGCAGCGCATGGTGCGTGAGTCGTCACTGGCAGTAAAAAATGCACAGCGGGATTTAGCGGAGCTCGACAATCGCATGAAGGCCATGGGCAAGGAGCGGGTGAAGCCGCGGGTGCGCGTCTGTGATCGCTACATACGATCGGCAACGGAGCTCGACGTGGGCGACGTGTTAAATATAGATCTCATCGACGGGTCCGTCGAAGCCCGCGTGCTTTCCATAGAAAGGAACGGTCATGAATTATAAAGAAAAGTCGGAGCAACTGGAAAAAATCGTGGAGCGCATGGAAAATGAAGACCTTTCCTTGGAGGAAATGGTGAAGCTCTACGAAGTGGCCACGTCCCTTTACAAGGAACTGGAAAAAGATTTAAAGGGCCTGGAACAAAAGGTTCGCGTGCTCACCGAAGGCATGGAAGAGGAGGGCGACAATGAACTTTGATAAGCGATTAAAGGAATATTACGAGGCCATCCCCTCGGCGGCCGACGAATTAAAAGAAGCCATGCTCTACTCCCTGTTTACGGGAGGCAAGCGGGTGCGGCCCACGCTTTTTTACACCGTATTAAAGGACTTGAATTACGAAGGCGACGCCGCCTTTTACTTTGCTGCCGCCATGGAATCCATCCACACGTACAGCTTGATTCACGACGATTTGCCCGCCATGGACGACGACGATTTCAGACGTGGGAAGCCCTCCTGCCACAAGGCCTACGGCGAAGCCTTGGCCATTCTCGCCGGCGACGGGCTCCTTTCCCAAGCGGCAGAGCTTGCCGCCGAAGGGGCGTCTTTGGATCCCGCGGGCGGAATCGAGGCCATGAAATACTTATTTAAAGCTGCGGGCACCACGGGCATGGTGGACGGCCAGGTCTTGGATATTCGCGCCGGCGCATCCTCCGGCGATGAAGTGATCTACAAGCGAAAAACCGGCGCCCTCTTAGGGGCCTGCTTCGCCATGGCAGGTGCCTTGGCGGGGAAACCCAAAGAAATGAACGACACCTTGTATCGCGTCGGCGAAACCTTGGGCCTGAGCTATCAATTTCAAGACGACTACTTCGATTTGGAAGAAGACGGCGCGGAAGTGAATCCCGACGACTACCTGGTGAAGGCCCGTGAATACACCGAGGAATGTTTAAGCCTCCTCGCCTCTGTGGGTCAATTCGAGGAAACGGAAGCACTGGTCAATAAGATTTTAAAAAGAGACAGGTGATGGCGTGAAAGAGCGTGCAGATGTCCTTTTAGTGAAGAAAAATTTAGCGCCCTCTCGGGAAAAAGCCAAGACCATGATTATGGCGGGCGAAGCCTTTATCGGCACGGAGCGCATCGCCAAGGCGGGGCAAATGATCGATGCCGATGCGGAAATCAGAGTAAAGGGACACAGCCTGAAATACGTCTCCCGCGGGGGATTTAAGCTGGAAAAAATCATCGAAAATTGCGGGATCGACTTGACGGACAAAGTGTGCATGGACATCGGCTCCTCAACCGGCGGCTTTACCGATTGCATGCTGGCCCACGGCGCCAGGAAGGTCTATGCCGTGGATGTGGGCTACAATCAGCTGGCCTATTCCCTGAGAGTGGATCCAAGGGTCGTGGTTATGGAGCGGACCAATGTGCGCTATCTGGATGCGGAGGATCTGGACGACGCCATGGATTTTATTTCCATCGACGTGTCCTTTATCTCCCTCGAATTGGTGCTCCCCAAAGCCGTGAGCTACTTGTCCGAGACGGGAAAGATCGCCGCATTGATTAAGCCCCAATTTGAGGCGGGCAAAGGCAAGGTGGGCAAGGGCGGCATCGTCTCCGACCCGGAGATCCACCGGGAAGTTTTAAATAAAATACATGATCTCGTCGCGGATTTGGGTATGTATCCTGAGGTATTGACCTTCTCGCCGATCCAGGGCGCGACGGGGAACACGGAATTTTTAATGCTTATGACGAAGGAGGTCGCGGCATCGAAGCCCGTCGACATCGACGGCGTGGTGCGGGCGTCCGGGGAGGAGTTTCGCTAATATGTTTTTACGCCTTCAAATCGATGACTTCGCCATTATCGATCACTCGTCCATGGAATTTCACGACGGCTTTTCCGTATTGACCGGGGAGACCGGCGCGGGAAAATCCATTATTATGGACGCCATCGGATTGATTCTCGGCGGGCGGGCTCAAAAAAATATGATTCGAAAAGGCGCGGAGAAGGCGTCGGTTCAGGGCGTTTTTATGACGAAAAACAAAAAGGCCCTGGATTTTCTCGCGGAACACAACATTCCCTTTGAAGACGTGATTATTGTGGAGCGAAGCATCGACCGCGATCGGCCGTCTCTGTCGGAAATCAACGGAAAAATCGTGACGAATGGAGTTTTGAAAGACTTCGGCTCTATTCTCGCCCTGTCGGAAGTGCAAGGCGAAAATAGTTTTCTCATGAAACCGGATTTTCAGCTGGAGCTTTTGGATCGCTTCTGCGGCGAGGAGCACAAAAGGGATCTCGCCGAGTTAAAAGAAATCTACGGCGCGTACCGGGCGCTTTTAGACCGATTAAAAGCCGAGGTAAAGGATCCCGAGGCCTTGGCTCGTGAAGGGGATCTCTTGCGCTATCAAATCGAGGAGATCGAAACTCTGGCCCTGGAAGAAGAGGAAGACGAAGCCTTGGCCGAAGAATTTCGCGCGAGAAACAGCCATACGGAAACCTTGGAACTTCTAAATGAAATGAATCAGTTGGCCTTTGAAGAAGGGGGCATTCGCTCCCTCTTGGATCGGTACGGTGCAGCACTTGAAAAGGTGGCGCAAAACGACAGCCATTTCGCCGATCTCTTCGAATCCTTTGAAGACATGCGCTACGGTTTTCAGGACCTGGCGCAAACCCTTCGTGACAGGGGCGAAAATTTTGACGACGATCCCGGCCGTTTGCAGGAAGTGACGGATCGCTTGGATACGATCAATTCCATGAAGAGAAAATACGGCGACAGCTACGAAAAGATCCAGGCCTTTTTGGAAGAAAGCCGGAAGCGGCTGGACTTTATCGACGATTACGAACACGTGGTTGAAACCATGAAAAAGGCCTGCGAGGAAAAAATGGAAGCGGCCACGGCCCTTTCCCTTCGGTTGAGAAAGCGCCGGATGGATGCGGCTCAAGTGCTTGAAGGGCGTATGGCCCGGGAGATGGAAGAGCTGGACATTCAGGGCGCGGCATTTAAGGTGGATTTTTCCGAAAAAGCTTTGGCCGCAGACGGCATGGACGGCGTCCGCTTCCTCGTCGCCACAAACAGAGGCGAAGATTTGCTTCCCATGGCGGACATCGCCTCGGGCGGCGAAATCAGCCGCATCTTTTTAGCCTTTATCAGCATCTTTTCCGAATTGGACGAGCGGGAAATCCTCATTCTTGACGAAGTGGACACGGGCATGAGCGGCAAGACCGCGAAAGTGGTGGCGGAAAAAATGAAGCGTCTATCTGAAGACAGGCAGCTCATCGTCGTCAGCCACTTGCCTCAAGTGGTGGCGCGGGCCGATCGCCAGTACCGCATTCAAAAGCGACTGGAAGCGGGACGCACGGTCTCCTACGTTCAAAAACTCAACGACGAGGAACGCATCGCCATGTTGGCCACCATGATCAGCGGCGAGGACACGGAAAAGACGCGAGAGACAGCACGCGAAATGTTACGAAACCGAATCTAGGAGGTTTTATGATTTCTGAAGAGCGCATTATACGCAGCGAAAAAATATATGAAGGCAAGGTCGTCACTTTGAGTTGCCACACCGTAGAGCTGGACGGTCAACGTTACGGCAAGCGGGAAGTGGTAGAACACGCCGGCGGCTGCACCATGGTGGCTCTGTGTGAAGACGGTAAAATCCCCTTCGTGAAACAGTATCGAATCGCCACGAAAAAATGTCTTCTGGAGCTTCCCGCCGGGCTTATCGAACACAACGAAAATCCCATGAAGGCTGCCATTCGGGAACTGGCCGAGGAAACGGGACTCGTAGCGGAATCCGCCGAGTTTCTCCTTGAAGCCTATACGTCCCCGGGCTTTACCAACGAAAAGATCCACATCTTCTATTGCGAAAATCCCACGCCCGGTGAAATGCACTTGGATGAGACAGAGGATTTGGAAGTGGTCTATATGGATCTGGACGAAGCCCTGCGCATGATCAAATTGGGCGAAATTATCGACGCAAAAACCATTATCGGGCTCTACGCCGTAAAAGAAATGAGAGATGCTAATGAACAAAACCATTGAATACTTAGATAAACAAACCGACCTCCGCCCGGAGATCGGCATTATTTTAGGAAGCGGCTTAGGTGATTTCGCTGAAACCATCGAAAACGCCGTGTCCATTCCCTACAAAGACATTCCCGGATTTAAACAGTCCACGGTTCAGGGCCACAGCGGCGAGCTGATTTTCGGTACCCTGGCGGGAAAAAACATCGTCGCCATGAAAGGCCGCATCCACTTCTATGAAGGCGTGGACATGGCCGATGTGGTCTTTCCAACAAAGATTCTCTGCGAACTGGGCATAAAAACATTAACCGTGACCAACGCCGCCGGCGGCGTCAACGAAGGTTTTGAGCCCGGGGATTTAATGATTATTACCGATCACATTAATTTCAACGGAAAGAATCCTTTAATCGGCCCCAACGACGGCAAGGGCGAGCGCTTCCCGGATATGTCCTATGCCTACGATCCGAAGCTTGCGGCGCTGGCGAAATCCACGGCCGAAGAATTGAAGATCAAGCATCAATCGGGCGTGTATATGTACATGACAGGCCCCAGCTACGAAACGCCGGCGGAAGTGCGCATGGCCCGCATTTTAGGTGCCGATGCCGTGGGCATGAGTACCGTGCCCGAAGTGATTATCGCCAACCACCGAGGCGTGAAGGTCATCGGCATTTCCTGCATTACCAATATGGCGGCGGGCATTTTGAATCAACCCTTGGAACATGAGGAAGTGATCGAAATTTCCGCACGGGTCGCCGACGATTTTAAGGCATTGGTTACGAAGACCATCGAGGCGATTTAATATGAGCGTATTGGAAGTTATCGAAAAGAAAAAGCACGGCGAGGCCTTATCGAAAGAAGAAATCGAAAGCACCATCGCCGGCTACCTTTCCGGCGCCGTAAAAGATTACCAAATGAGCGCCCTCTTAATGGCCATTTACTTTTCCGGCATGGACGGCGACGAAATCGCCGATTTAACCCGCACCATCATCGAATCCGGTGAGACCGTGGACCTTTCCTCCATTAAGGGCACGGTGGTGGACAAACACTCCACCGGCGGCGTAGGCGATACGACCACCCTGATCATCGGGCCCATTCTCTCGGCCTACGGGCTGCCCTTCGGCAAAATGAGCGGCCGCGGCCTGGGTCACACCGGCGGCACCTTGGACAAGCTGGAATCCATTCCCGGCATGAGTGTGGATTTGAGCATGGATGAAATCGTGGCATCCACCAATGCCATCGGCATGGCCGTTGCGGGGCAGACGGCAAACATTACGCCGGCGGACAAAAAGCTTTACGCCCTGCGGGACGCCACGGCCACGGTGGATTCCATTCCCCTGATTGCATCGAGCATTATGAGCAAGAAGCTCGCCATTCACGGCGATTGCTTGCTCTTGGATGTGAAGGTTGGCGACGGCGCCTTTATGAAAGATAAAGAATCGGCCCGCAAATTGGCGGAAACCATGGTGCACATCGGCGAAACCTTCGGACGAAAGACCCTGGCCATTTTAACGGCCATGGAAGAGCCCCTGGGCCGCGCCGTGGGCAATGCGCTGGAAGTGGAAGAAGCCATCGCCACATTAAAGGGCGAAGGGCCCGAGGATTTAACGGCCCTTTGCGTGTTTTTGTCCACGAAATTGATTCACCTGGCCGAAGGCGGCGACGAAAAAGCCATTGAAAAAAAGGTGGAAGCGTTGATCGAAAGCGGCAAGGCCCTGGACAAGCTCAGAGCCTTTATAAAAAATCAAGGCGGCGACGACGGAGTCATCGACGATTTTTCTGTTTTCCCTCAACCTGAAAAAACCTTCGACGTGATCAGTGATACCGAAGGCTATTTGAGTCAATTGCCTGCCCACGAAGTCGGCATTATCTCGAGGGATTTAGGCGCGGGACGCGTAACCATGGACGATGAACTTGACATGGCCGCCGGCGTCTATTTACACAAAAAGCGCGGCGATTACGTGGAAAAAGGCGACGTCCTCGCCACATTCTATGGCGGGAAAAATCGCCCCATGGAAGAGCTGGCCCATCGCTTCCTGGCGATCGTATCTTTTTCCGAAGAACCGGTTCCCGCGGCACCTTTAATTATCGACGAGGTTTATCATGGACATTAGTACCTATATATGGTCCATTCCCGCGTTAATCATCGCCATCGTCGGCCACGAAATCGGCCACGGTTACGTCTCTTATCTCCTCGGCGACGACACGGCGAAGCGGGACGGCCGATTAAGCTTAAATCCCCTGGATCACATCGATCCCATCGGGCTTTTGTTTATGATCGTCTTTCGCTTCGGTTGGGCGAAGGCCGTGCCCATCAATCCGTCCTACTACAAGAACCGCAAAAAAGGCACGATCCTCGTTTCCTTGGCCGGGGTGACGGTGAATTTTATTTTCGCCATTCTCGGTGCCTTTTTCTTCGTGTGGACGTCGAAGCATCAATTTGTGATCAGCAATTTCTTTCTGCACTTTCTCTGGTACAATGCCATGCTCGGCGTCTTTAACCTCGTGCCCCTGCCGCCACTTGACGGATCCAAGGTATTGGCGTCACTCCTCCCTTCGAAGACGGAGTTTTACTTCTACCAATACGAAAAATACTTCTACTGGATCTTGTTTTTAGGCGTGGTCACCGGGGTTATTCCCCGCATTATCGGGCCTGCTGTTGAAGGTCTGATTCAAGTTTGCGTGGGCCTGGCCATGATGCTTCTCTCATGAGTTATGAATTCGTGTACGGCTCTTTTTCCGGCCCCATGGACGTGCTTTTGGATCTGATCAAAAAGCGGGAGATGGATATTTACGATATTCAAATCCACGTCCTCGTCGACGATTTTCTCGCCTATCTGGATGGCATCTCAGGCCCGGTGTTGGATTCCATGGTGGATTTTCTCGCCATGGCCAGCTACCTTCTCGCCATTAAAAGTCGCATGCTTTTACCAAAGCCCGTGACGGAGGAGGAAGAGGAAGAAGAGGATCCCCGCGCCGGCCTCGTAGAACGGATTGTTGAATACAAGCGCATGAAGGCGGCGAGCCTCCTTTTGGATGAAATGGCCGCCTACGAAGACGGCGCCGTCTACAAGAAGCAGGAGGATTTTTCGGATTTTTCCGAAGAAGAGCTCTTGGCCGAAGGCGACGCATCCCGCCTGGCGAAAGCCTTTCGCGACGTCATGGTGCGCTTTGAGATCCACGAAGCGGCTCGGCAGTCTCTGGAAAAAATTCCCGCCGCGGAATTCAGCTTCAAACAGGCAGCGGAAAAAATCGACGCCGCCTTCAGGAAGTGGGAGAAGCCGCGATTTCTTCAAATGATGGAAGACGCACAGAGTCGAATCGAAATCGTGACGGTTTTTCTCACCCTGTTGGAGCTCATGAAGCTTGAGAAGATCAGTTGCATCCAAGAGGGAAAAGACATTGTACTGATAAAAAAAGGAAGGATCCATGGAACTGAAAGCGAAAGTTGAAGCCTTGTTGTTTGCCTGGGGCGATCCAATTACAGAAAAAGAGATGGCAGAGGCCCTCAAGGTCACGGCCCTGGAGCTACGTCACGCCGTCAATGCCTTAAAAGAGGATCTTTCTTCAGATGACCGCGGCCTGCGCCTGGTCTGTGTCAACGACAGCTATCAACTTTCCACGAAGCCGGAGCTCTTCGAGGCCATTAGCGAATTTGCGAAAAAGACACGAACGAAGAGTCTCTCAAATGCCGCCCTCGAGACACTTTCCATCATCGCCTACAAGCAGCCGGTGCTGAAATCCGAGATCGAGGAGATTCGAGGCGTGCGCTGCGATCAGGTGCTGAAAAGCCTGGAGCGCATCGACTTAATCGCCGTCCTCGGACGCATGGAAATTCCCGGCCGCCCGAAAGTGTACGGCACTACGGAGACTTTTTTACGAAAATTCGGTTTGTCCGGCTTAGAGGACTTGCCGAAAGAAGAAGCAATAGAGGAGACGGAAAAATCATGAGACTTCAAAAATACATGGCCCACGCCGGCGTCGCCAGCCGCAGAAAATGCGAAGAAATTATCGACGCCGGACGTGTAAAAATAAACGGCGAAACCGTGACGGAACAGGGCATGAAGGTGGAGGAAAGTGACAAAGTCACCGTCGACGGAAAGCTTCTGCGCCTGCCGAAGACAAATCGCTACGTCTTATTGAACAAACCCCGCGGCGTCGTTTCTACCGTAGACGACAACAAGGGGCGCAAGACCGTGCTTGATTTGGTGCCCACGGGCAAAGGGCAGCGGCTCTACCCCGTGGGGAGGCTGGACATGGATTCCTCGGGGCTCTTGCTTTTAACGGACGACGGGGAATTGACCCAGCGCCTGCTCCATCCGAAATACGAACTGGAAAAGACCTATCGCGTCACGGTAAGAGGCGTGGTAGACGAGACGACGGCAAAGAAATTGTCCACGGGCATCGAACTCAGTGACGGCATGACGGCGCCGGCGACGTTCAAAATTTTGGAACACAGAAACGCAAAGACCCGCATGGAAGTGACCATACATGAGGGCCGTAATCGCCAAATCCGCCGCATGTTTGAAGCCGTGGGCGCGGAAGTAGTTGAGCTTGAGCGGATTCAAATGGGCCCCCTAAAGCTGGGCCAATTGGGAAAAGGGGAGTACCGTCCCCTTCGGGAAAAAGAAATTCGGGCGTTAAAATCATGGAAGTAATGCCTACATCGGCCGTGGCCTGGTCCCACGTGGTCCTGGAAAACTTTTTGAAGAAGGACCATCTCGCCGTGGATCTCACGGCGGGAAACGGAAAAGACACCTTGTTTCTCGCGCGTCGGGCGAGTCGCGTCCTGGCCATGGATATTCAGCAGGCCGCCATGGACAAGACGGAGGCCCTTTTAAAAAAAGAAGCGATTAAAAACGCGGAGCTGATTCTCGACAGCCACGAAAATGTTTCCCGCTATGTGGAGCTCTCTGAGGTCGACGCCTTTGTCATGAATCTGGGCTATTTGCCCGGCGGCGACAAGGAGATCACCACGACTTGGCCCGCCACAAAGCGGACATTAAATGCAATCCTGGCCAACATGAAATTCGGCGCCCTTATCAGTCTCGCGATCTATCCCGGCCACGACGCAGGAAAAGTTGAGAGCGAGGGCATGGAAGCGTTGATCGGCGCATTGGATCAGAAAGCGTACAAGGTGGTAAAAATCACCTTTCCCAATCAAAATCATTGCCCGCCCTACTGGGTAGGCATCGCGAGGTGTTAAATGATACTGGTCATAGGAGGCGGACCCGCCGGCATGATGGCCGCCATAAAAGCGGCGGAGACGGCAGAGGTCACCTTAATCGAAAAAAATGAAAAATTGGGAAAGAAGCTGTTTATTACAGGCAAGGGACGGTGCAATCTCTGTAACGACTGCGACGATCCTTTTTTCTTTGAAGTCCTGAATCGCAATGCAAGCTTTATGTACTCGTCCTATTACAGTTTCACCGCCGCCATGCTGAAAGATTTCTTCGAAAGCCGCGGCACCCCCTTAAAGGTGGAGCGGGGCGATCGAGTCTTTCCGAAAAGCGATAAGTCCTCGGATATCATTAAAACCTTGGCAAGGGAACTGGAAAAGAGGAAAGTAGTTGTTCGCCTGAACACCACGGTAGAATCCGTTGAAAGAGAAGAAGACGGCTATGTTCTAAGGACAAACAGGGGCACGTTTCGCGGAGACAAGGTGATCGTCGCCACAGGAGGCATGACCTATCGACTCACAGGCTCCACCGGCGACGGCTATGGTTTCGCCGAGGATTTCGGCATGGGCATCATCAAGCCCGTGGCGGGCCTCGTGGGATTAAAACTCAAAGAAAGCTACTTAGAAGAGCTGTCCGGCCTGACCTTAAAAAACGTGGCCCTTACGGCGACGACGAAAGAGGGAAGCTTCTCCGATTTTGGGGAAATGCTTTTTACCCACTTTGGCATCAGCGGGCCCATCGTCCTGAGTCTCTCATCGAAGATTAATCGCTCCGATAAAGTGGACTTGTCTCTCGATTTAAAGCCCGCCCTCACAGAAGAGGTGCTTGATAAGCGGCTTCTGCGCGAAGTGAAGGACAATTCCAATCGGGCCATGCACAATCTGATGAAGAACCTGCTTCCCAAGTCTTTGATCGCACCGGTGTTGGATCAGGCGCAGGTGGATCAGGATCTGCCGGCCCATCAGCTGTCGGCGCAGATGCGGCGCGGGCTGATTCATACACTGAAAAATTTTCGCCTGCGCTACGCCGGACTGTTTAACGAAAATACCGGGATCATTACCACCGGCGGCGTGGACGTAAAGGACGTGGATCCTTCGACCATGGAAAGCAAAAAGGCCAAGGGTCTCTACTTCTGCGGAGAAGTTTTGGACGTGGACGGACCCACCGGGGGCTTTAATTTACAGATCGCATTTTCGAGCGGGTACTTAGCCGGCATGTGTTCCGGTGAGGAGGAATAAATGAAAACCATCGCCATTGACGGACCCTCAGGCGCGGGGAAAAGCGCCATCGCAAGCGCCCTGGCAAAGCGTCTGGGCTACGAATACATCGACACCGGCGCCCTCTACCGCACCATCGCCTACATCGCCGTAAGAGAAGGTGGGGATCTTTCCACTAAGGAGCTTCTGAAGCGCGTGGACGCTCAGTCCATCGACTACAAAGACGGCGCCGTGCAATTAAACGGCGAGGCCCTGGGCGATGTGATTCGCACGGAGGCCATTTCCCAAAAGACCTCGCAGCTGTCGAAAGAGCCGGCGGTGCGGGACTATCTTCTGTCTCTGCAACGGCGGCTCGCTGAAGACGGCGGCGTCGTCATGGAAGGGCGGGACATCGGCACGGTGGTGCTGCCCTCGGCGGATGTGAAATTTTTCCTCACGGCGTCGGAAGAAGAGCGGGCGAGACGTCGCTACGAACAGCGCCTGGCCTTTGGCGAAGCCGTGGATATGGAAACCATTAAAGCCGACATTCACGCCCGGGATGAGCGTGATAAAAATCGCGCCGTGGCTCCCTTGAAGCAGGCAGCGGATGCCATTCTCGTGGATTCCACCGCCATGAGCGAAGAAGAAGTATTGGACACCATGGTGAATTACGTGGAGAACGGCCATGTTTTATAATTTCGTGAAAGGCATTACCGGGTGGCTTTTAAAAATCCTCTATCCCTACGAAGTGGTGAACATGCCCGAGCTGGAGGACAAGGCCTATCTTTTGGTGGCCAATCACAAGAGCAATTGGGATCCCCTCTTCGTTTCGATTCTTTTTCCCAAGCAGGTGCGCTGGATGGCGAAGCGGGAGCTCTTTGAAAAGCCGATTTTAAAGCAAATCCTTCAGGGCGTCGGCGCCATCTCCGTCGACCGGGACCACGGCGATGCGAAGAGCACCATTATCGCCATGCGGGCATTAAAAAAGAACGAGATCGTGGGCATTTTTCCGGAGGGAACGCGGGTCAAGGACGTGGACTACGACCGGGCTAAGCCCGGCACCATTCTTCTCGCTTCCCGCACCGGGACCGAAGTTCTGCCCCTATACATCGAAGGGGACTACAAACTCTTTCGCAAACGGCGCTACATATTCCGTGTGCCGATTCCCTTCGAAAAGGAAAAACTCACCGAAGAGGAATACCAAAAACGCATGCGCGCCTTAATGGCCACCATTTACGAAGGGAGAAACTACCTTGGAAATACTGTTGAGTGAATGCTACGGCTTTTGCGGCGGCGTGAAGCGCGCTGTGGAAAGCGCCTTTCAGACGGCTCAGGCCTACGACGACGTGAAGATCTTAGGGGAGCTTGTGCATAACGCCCAAGTAAACGAAGACCTGCGGGAAAAAGGCGTAGAGCTCATCGACGAAGCCCATCTGCCTGAAAACGCCACGGTCATTACGAGGAGCCATGGCACGACGAAAGCCTTAAAGGAAGAGTTGAGCGCGAAAGGCAACCGCGTGATAGACACGACCTGCCCCTTTGTCTCGAGGATTTACACCATCGTCGAGGAAAACAACACCAAGGGCATTCCCGTGGTCATCGTCGGCGACAAAGACCATCCGGAAGTGAAGGGCATCGCCTCTTACGGCGACGAGGTCTACATCGTCGCAGACGCCGATGAGGCGGACGCCTTGCCTTTAAGTGAGAAAGATCAA
Organism: Aedoeadaptatus acetigenes; assembly: GCF_025566985.1. Classification (NCBI taxonomy): domain Bacteria; kingdom Bacillati; phylum Bacillota; class Tissierellia; order Tissierellales; family Peptoniphilaceae; genus Aedoeadaptatus; species Aedoeadaptatus acetigenes. Next base: position 13,015 of record NZ_JAOQJD010000001.1, on the reverse strand, counting down.
ATTGCCCTTGTTTCCCAGACGACAAATCCCAATAAATTGGTTGATTCTGTGGAAGAAAGGCTAAAAGGTGTTTTCACCGGGGAGATTTTAAGGTATAATACCATATGTAAAGCCACAAACGACCGTCAGGATGCCTGTCGCATGTTGGCTACTCATGTGGATTGTATGCTCGTTATAGGTGGTAAGAATAGTGCAAATACGAAGAAGCTCGTAAAGATTGCGTCAGAACATTGCGATAATGTCTACCATATTCAAACCATAAATCAACTCGATCTACGTCCATTTAAAAAATTCAATAAAATTGGTATTACCGCCGGGGCATCCACTCCGGATTCGGTAATCAAGGAGGCTGTTAGTAGAATGGATAATATGAACAGGGACGAAATGAACAATGAAATGATGGAGGCCATTGAAAACTCTTTCACGCGCGTACGCCGCGGTGAAATTGTCGATGGCGAGGTATTATACGTAACCGACGACGAGGTTATGGTTAATATCGGCTACCGCGCAGACGGTATCATCTCCAGAGATGAATTGTCCAACGATCCCAATGTAAAACCGAGTGAAATCTTCAACCAAGGAGATCAAATTCAGGTTTACGTAATGAAAATGGACGATGGAGACGGTAATGTCGTTTTATCCTTCAAACGCGTGGAAAACATGAAAGTTTGGGATGAAATGGAAGAAAAATTTGAAAACGGCGAAACGGTTACGGCTCACGTCACCAATGTCGTCAAAGGCGGCTTGACCTGTGACGTCGACGGATTAAACGGATTTATTCCCGCATCCCACGTTTCCGTACGTTTCCAAAGAGATTTAAGCAAATACGTCGATGAAGACTTAGAATGCGAAATCATCGATTTCGATAAGGGCAGAAGAAAATTCGTCCTCTCTCGCAAAAACATCGAATCCAAGGAAATCGAAGAAAAACGCAAAGAAGTGTACAGCACCCTTCAAGAAGGCGAATTCATCGAAGGTACGGTTCAACGCCTTACCAACTTCGGCGCATTCGTCGATGTCGGCGGCGTAGACGGATTGATTCACATCTCTGAACTTTCCTGGAACCGCGTGAAACATCCCAGCGATGTCGTAAGCCCCGGCGAAAAGGTAAAGGTACTGGTTCTGAAAATCGACGAAGAAAAGAACCGCATCGCCCTCGGCTTAAAACAAACCACCCAAAAACCCTGGGATACCTTTGTTGAAACCGTACAAGTCGGCGACGACGTAAAAGGTACCGTCGTAAACATTCTGGACTTCGGCGCATTCGTTCGCCTGGAATCCGGTGTAGACGGCTTACTGCACGTTTCTCAAATTTCCAGACAACACGTCGAAAAACCGTCTGATGTCTTAGAAATCGGTCAAGAAATCGACGTTCGCGTCACCGATATCAACTTCGAAGACAAGAAGATTTCTCTTTCCATGAAGGCCCTTCAACCGGGCGGCGAAGACGAACAAGCTCCTCGCGAAAGAAAGAAAGAGCAAAAACCTCGTCGCAGAGAACAACCGCAAGTAGAAGCGAAACCTGAAGAAGAAAGCTTCTCCATGGCGATCGGCGATCTGATCAACTTCGATCAACTCGAAACCGTCGATGCGGAAGAATCCCAAGACGAAGAATAATAAAACAAATGCGCTTTCTAAGGAGAGCGCATTTTTTGTAGGTGAAGAATGACAACTGAAGGGATTATCTTAGGCGTATGCCTGGGGCTTCTTATGGCGTGGAAAGACAAGACGTTTTTGCAGGAACCCCGCTTTAAAAATTTAATCGTCGCAGGCACCGGCGCCGCCCTCTTTCTCATTGCACTCAAGGCGGCGCCTTCGGTGCCTTTCCTTGCGGCGCACTTTTCCACCATCCACGCCCTTCTGCTTTTTATCATGGCCGTGGGCTGTGTGATCGGTCGCCATCCGGGTTACGTTTCGGCCGGCATAGGGCTCGCATTAAATGGTGCGGTCGTCGCCTTAAACGGCGCCATGCCCGTGGAAGCAAAAGCTCTGTTAAAGATCGGCGACAGCCGCGCCCTTGCCTTAATCACCGAGGGGCGGGTTCTGACCCACAGCTTGGTCAACGAGGCGACGCGGCTTCGTTTTTTAGGCGACCGCTTCTGTTTTTCCTCGGCCGTCTCAAGTGCAAAGGTCATGAGCATCGGCGACGGCTTCATCGCCTTCGGTTTGTTTTTATTTGTAGCGAGCGCTACGTCTTATTTATTCGGAAAGGCGGATCACCATGCAATGGATAAGTGAAACTTTATCGATGCTACGGATTCAAGACGTCATCGACATCGCCATCGTCGCGGTGATCATCTATTGGCTCTTTAAATTAATCAAGGGCACCCGCGCCGAGCAATTAAGCAAGGGGATCGTCGTGGTCCTGATCCTTACGAAGCTCAGCGAAATCCTGCAGATCTATATGCTCAATTACCTCTTAAAGAGCATGTTGACCTGGGGATTTTTGGGCCTATTTATCGTGTTTCAGCCGGAAATACGACGGGGCCTGGAATTTATCGGCCGAAACAGCTCCATTCGAAAAGGCTTCGTCTTGTCGGGAACCCGGGACGAATCCACCATTAATGAAATCATCAGCGCCGTGGCCTCTTTGTCCCGCCAGAAGATCGGCGCCTTAATGGTGATCGAACGTAAGACGGGCTTAAATGAAATCATCGAAACGGGGACGAGCATTTACGGCGACTTGTCTTCCGGTCTCTTGATCAACATCTTCATCCCCAACACGCCCCTCCACGACGGCGCCGTCATCATCAACGGGGATCAGATCGTTTCCGCCGCCTGCTTTCTGCCCTTAACGGAAGAAAAGGGCCTTTCCAAAGAATTGGGCACGCGCCACCGGGCGGCCATCGGCATCAGCGAAAAAAGCGACGCCTTCGCCATCGTGGTCAGCGAAGAAACGGGATCCATCTCCGTCGCCGAATTCGGAAACATTAACCGCCATTTGGATCTTTCTACCTTGGAACAAATGCTGCGGGGGATCTATTTCCCAAAGAGTGACGAGGAGGAAATTTGATGCGCGATAAATATGTAAATTTTATAGCGAACAATCGGGACACGATTACGAAAATATTCTCCCTGGTCCTGGCAATTTTGCTTTGGTTCTTCATCATTACGGAAATCGATCCGGTGATCACCAAGGACTTCACCAATGTGGAAGTGGAGCTTCGGAACCAATCCACCATGCGGGAAGCGGGAATGGAGCTTTTGCAAAACGACGATTACACCACCAATATCGTCGTCTCCGGCAATCGCAGCGCCATCGTCGGATTAAAAGAAGAAGATATTTCCGCCTATGTGGATTTAGGCGAAGTGCAACCGGGCTCCCAACGGCTGCCCATTCACTTCCGCCTCTCCGACGAGAGCATTAAAATTAAAAAGTCCAATCCCTCGGCCATCACCATCGCTGTCGATGAAATGGTGACGATGCAAAAACCGGTGACGGTGACGGCCAAAGGCAAGCCCGCCGACGGCATGGTGCTGGACAGAATCATCGTCAATCAAGAAGAAGTCACCGTCAAGGGCCCGAAAAAAGCCGTCGACAAAGTGCATTCCGTGGCCGGCTACATCGCCATATCCGGCGCGAAAGATACGGTGTTATCCTCTGTCGAGCTTTCGCCCTTGGATAAGAATAAAAACGTAATTGCAGGCATCGAGGTGACGCCGAATACCGTCGGCGTTCAGGCGACCATATCGAAGGCGAAAAGTGTGCCCGTGGAAGTGAACTTCGTCGACGACGAGGGTGGCGACTTTAATCGGGATCGAGCTATCCTTACGCCGGCCACCGTGACCATTACCGGCGAGACCGACGTCATTGATCGCATCGAGAGCATTCCCACCCGGCCCGTGGATGCGAAAGAGCTCATGAGCACCAATGCCGTGCCCGTACAGTTAAACGTGCCGGAGGGAATCCATCTCGTCAATCCCGACGAATCCGTGATTTTACGTTACATGAAAAAGGAATCGGCGCGGCGCACCATGGAAGTCTCCACGGAGCACATGACGTCCATGAAAGATGTCAATCTCAGCGATTTTAACGTGCCGAAGAAGATCGACGTGGAAATTTACGGCGACGCGTCTTTGGTGGATGCCCTTCGGGAGACGGATATTCAACTAAGTGTCGATCGCGAAGGAAAGGTGATCGCCAAGGGGCCGAAGGATTTAGAGATTATTCGCATTACGCCGAAACGTCTCTCATCCTCGTCTTGATTGACGACCGGTCTTTTGCTAAAATAAATGTCTATCGTAGAATGAGAAAAAAGAGGAGGCTTTGATGAAATTTTTAGGAGACGGTTTAACTTTCGACGACATTTTGCTCATGCCCGGGTATTCTGAAGTGTTGCCCAACGAAGTGAATTTAAAGACGAAGATCACAGACGCCATCGAACTGAACATTCCCCTGATGAGTGCCGGCATGGATACGGTTACGGAATCGCAAATGGCCATCGCCATGGCCCGCGAAGGGGGCATCGGCATTATTCACAAGAGCATGCCCTTGGAAGAACAGGTAAAGGAAGTGGACCGCGTCAAACGGTCGGAACACGGCGTCATCACCGATCCCTTCTCTTTATCCAAAGAGCATGAAATCAAAGATGCCATGGAACTTATGAGCCACTACCGCATCAGCGGCGTGCCCATCGTAGACGAAAATAATATTCTGGAAGGCATCATTACCAATCGCGACATTCGCTTCGAAGACGATTTAAACAAAAAAATCGCCAGCGTCATGACCAGCGACAATTTGGTCACGGGCAAACAAGGCATTTCCATGGACGATGCCCTGAAGGTGATGAAGCAATACAAGATCGAAAAACTGCCTCTTATCGACGACAGCCACCATCTCATGGGTTTGATCACCATTAAGGATATCGAAAAATCCATTCAATACCCGAATTCCGCCAGAGATGCAGGCGGTCGCCTCCTTGCCGGAGCCGCCATCGGCGTCACCCACGACGTATACGAACGGGTGGAAGCCCTTCGCGCTGCGGGCACGGACCTCTTTGTCATCGATACGGCCCACGGCCAATCGAAAGGCGTATTGACCACGATTCGAGAAATTAAAAAGGCCTTCCCCGACATTCAATTGGTTGCCGGGAATGTGGCCACCTATCAAGGAACCATCGACTTAATCGAAGCCGGCGCCGACTGCGTCAAAGTCGGTATCGGCCCCGGTTCCATTTGTACCACCCGCGTAGTTACCGGGATCGGCGTGCCTCAAGTGACGGCGATCTTAAACTGTTCGAAAGCAGGCAGAGAAAAGGGCATCCCCATTATCGGCGACGGCGGGATCAAGTATTCCGGCGACGTGACCAAGGCCATTGCGGCGGGAGCCGACGTGGTTATGATGGGCTCCATGTTTGCCGGTACCGACGAAAGTCCCGGAGAAGAAATCTATGTGGAAGGCCGTCGTTTCAAAACCTACCGCGGCATGGGCTCCTTAGGCGCTATGAGCAGCGGATCCAGCGATCGCTATTTCCAATCGGAAACGAAGAAATACGTTCCCGAAGGCGTGGAAGGTCGCGTGCCCTTTAAGGGAAAAGTCGGCGACGTCATCTACCAACTCGTCGGCGGTTTAAAATCCGGTATGGGCTACGTCGGGGCAAAAAATATTTATGAACTCAAGACCAATACGGAGTACATGAAGATCACTCCCGCCACCCTTCAAGAAAACCATCCCCACAACATTACGATTACGAGAGAAAGCCCGAACTACATCGGTACAAAGAAATAGACAAAAAAATTGCCGCTCCCGTGGAAACACAGGGGCGGCTTTTTTGTTTATTCGTATTTTAAGCGTCGTTGGGCGAAGGCGTAGGCGAGAATGCTCTCGACGGATGCGAAACCGATGACGACGAGGGAATCCTGTATGGTAAACCGGGCGAAGTGATTCATTTCATAGGCCAGGGTGTTTAGAGCAAAGACATTTTCGATCATGGGAACGATCTGCTGGGCGCAAGCCATAAATCCCGCCATGGTCACGGCCACGGAGAGAAGGGTGACGCCGCCCAAGGATTTCATACGAATGCTTAAAGCGGAAAAAACAAAGACGGCGGGTATGGCCAAAAGGATGCTCGCAAAGAAGTAGTAGAAATAAAGGGAAAAATCAATCTCACCGAAGCCGCAGATGTAGCGGCCGGCCATGAAGAAGCAAGCAAAAAAGAAAATTTGGGCGATGACGATAAGGAATAAGGCCAAAAGGCTTTTCGCAAAAATAAATTGGCTGTGTTTTGCACTGCTGAGTCGGATAAAGTTTAATCCCGCCTTGTGCTCCACTTGCCACAATAGGGCGACGATGATGGCGATGAGGGGCACATAGAAAAAAGAGAAGTAGAAGAGAGAAATCTGGGTAAACAAGCTCTCCCATTCATGGGTGAGCATGCCACGATTGCCCATGTAATTAAAGGTACCGAAACTTGTCGCCAATAACGGCACGACGAGAATGGCCAAGAGAAGTGGAAGCCATTTTATTTTCTTGACCTCAATTGAAAAAACAGAAAACATAGTGCCTCCTAAATGGTTTTGTCGCTACGAATGCGCGTGTGTTTTTTTATGATGAACAGGCAGATCAATAAACCCGCGAGGGAAACGACCAAGGATAGCCAAGGCGTGGGATTTAGTACGCGGTCAAATCCTTCGCTTCCCTTGACATAGGAAATGCTCAGAAGGGAGCTGCTCCACGCAAAGGGATTGATGAGCGTGAGGACGCGGGAAGTCAACATGGAGAGAATGCCCGACAGAGCCCCGCCCATGGAAAAGAAGAGGGTGAAATAAGGGCTCTTGGACCGCGTATCCAAAACAAGAAAGAGAGCGACAAAGGCTGAGGCGATGAGCCATTGGCTGAAAAACACTACGGCCACGTGGGCGCTTGCCACTTGCGAAAAATTGAAATAACTTGAACGGGCGGCCATGTGAAGGATCAATGCCCACTCGATCAACTGCAGAATGAAGAGGCGCAAACTGAGCCACGACCATTTTCTCATGAGAAGGGTCGACGGCTCCACGCCCAGCATTTTTTGGAGCTGAAACATATTGTTTTTCTCTTCGATTTCTACCACTTTTTTCACTAACGAAGAAAGAAGCACCGGGTTGAAGATCAACTGAAACAAAAAGTAGGCGTCTAAAAGGGAGAAAAGGGGATAGATTTCCTCTGTAAAAGAATTTGTAAAGCTAATGACACCCAAGACAGGGACGTGAACACAAAGCATGAGAAAAAGAAGCGCGTAGAGGCCCAAGCCTTTATATTCTCTCGATTCCATACTAGTCAATGGATCTGCCTCCCTTCTGCGTGTCCTGAATAAATAAGGATTCCAAACTTTCCCGTTCTTCTTCAATGCGGTAAATATCTACATGAGGACTTAGGGCGCGCACGGCCTTTGCCACATCGCGATCGGAGGGGTGGTTTAAGATCAGTCGGTCACCGCGAATTTTGCATCTCAGAGAAGAAAGGACCTCCGCCGCCTTTTCATTGTCCGACGTACGGATGGAGAGAATCGGCGGGTGAAGGCGACGATAATTTTCCAAGGTGCCGTCGTAGATCAAGTGGCCTTTTTGAAGCATGGCGATGTGGGTGGCGATTTTTTCCACTTCGTCTAGAATGTGGGAGGAGATCAGAATCGTTGTATTCTTTTCCTCCGCCAATTGAAGAAAGAGCCGGCGCATATCCAGAGTGCCTACGGGATCCAGACCGTTTATAGGCTCATCCAGAATTAAAAGCTTCGGTTCGCCGATAATGGCCATGGCAATGCCCAGCCGCTGCTTCATGCCAAGGGAATAAGTTCGCACCTTTTCGTTTGCCTTTGCCCGGAGGCCCACGGCTTCCAAGGCCGGGAGAATATGCTTTTTATCTATGCCCTTTAAAGTGCAGAGAATGGAAAGATTCTCATGTCCCGTGAGATGATCGTAATAGGCGGGGCGCTCGATCAATGCGCCCAGCTTGCGATTGAGGATCTTTTGGTTTTTCGGCGTCACCTTCTCGCCGAAAAGGACCATGTCGCCAACCTCCGGTTCGATAAGGCCTAAAATGGCTTTCATCAATGTGGATTTTCCGGCGCCGTTGGGGCCGATCAAGCCGTAAATGGCGCCGGCAGGCAAATCGAAATGATCCACGTCCAATACCTTTTTGCCGTTATAAGTTTTGCTTAGATTTTCGATGGTTAAGAGTTTATTCATAGAAGCCTCCTTTTGCTATCATTGTAAAAAGCGAAGCTCACGAAACCATGGACAGCAGATCACTTTTAGATCACAAACGAGGAAGGTGCCGCCCGCTATGGTAAAATGATGGCGAAAGGGGCAGTGGCAGATGAATAAAAAAGAACCGATTATTTTAATCGTAGACGATGAAAAATCCCTGTTGGACCATTTGGAAGCCTACCTGCGTAAGGCGGGCTATACCTCCGTGAAGACGGCGTCGAATCTGGCTCAGGCACGCTTTCAACTGGCCAATCACCAAGTGGATCTCATGATTTTGGATCTCATGCTGCCCGACGGAAGCGGCATGGATTTGTTGAGGGCCGTACGTAAGCAATCACATATTCCGGTGATCATCTTATCGGCTCTAGACGGCATCGACGACAGGCGGGAGGGCTTCGAAGCGGAAGCGGACGATTACATCGTGAAGCCCTTTCTCGCAGAAGACCTCTTGTGGCGGGTGGAGGCCGTGTTGCGCAGAAGCTTCCGGGAAGAGAGGGAAGGTCCCGTGGATTTAAACGGCGCCCTCTTCGATCCGGCGAAGGGCACGATTATCAAAGAAGGCGGGGAAGAGAAACTCACGGCGAAGCAGTACAAAATCCTGGCCCTTCTCGCCAATCATTTAAACCGCATCGTCTCCATCGACCAAATCATCGACGCCGTATGGGAAGAAACCTTCGGCTACGAAAACACACTCATCACCCATATCTACCGCCTGCGGGAAAAATTGGAAGACGATCCCTCCAATCCCACCCGCCTGGTGACGGTAAAGGGCTTGGGCTATAAGCTCATCGGAAAGCAGTAGAGGCTTCATTATGTTTCAGTTTATTTTAAAAAAATTACGCCGCTTCTTTTTGTTTACCGTGGCACTGTTCTTCGTCCTCGTCTTTCTCATCCTAATTATTCTCTACATCAACTACAATATGAGAAAGCAGTACACCACCCCAAGCGTTGCCTACGACTACATTATGGAAAATAAAAGTGACGACCTTTTTTTTGGCGAAAAGAATCGCCGCTTTCTAGAAGAAAACGGCTTGTGGGCCATACGCATCGACGAAGAGGGAAAAGTGGCGGAGTCTTGGAGAAAGCCGCCTGAAGTGCCCGAATACTACAAGATGACGGATGTGGCCCGCTTCACGCGATTTTATTTAAAGGATTATCCGGTGCTCACCTATGTGGTGGGGGACGAGCTGTTGGTCTTCGGCTATCCCAAGGGTTCCCTGGACAAGTTGCCCTTTAATTATTACAGTGTGGAACAATTGCTCTTAAACGTGGACTTGGCTCTTCTGTTTCTTTTTGGTTATCTCGTTTTCGTCTTTTTTATGTACCGCAAAGAGCGGGCCAATCTTTATAAAAACCTGAATCCGCTGCAAGATGCCTTGGATAATATCTATGCCGACGACTATGTACCTTTGGAGGAGACCGGGCAATTAAAGGAAGTGTCCCACGCGGTCAACGACGCCAATGCCCGCTATGTGCAGCTGAGCAAAAGCCAGAGCCAATGGATTCGAGGCATCAGCCATGACGTGCGCACGCCTCTTTCTAAACTTAGCTGGGGGCTGAATGATTTAAAGGACGAGTCCAATAAGGATGCGGTGGCGACCATGGAAGAAGAGATCATGCGCATCAGCAAAACCATTCAGGACCTGAACGACACCACGCGCCTTCAAAGCTTAAGAGACGACCGATTCACTTTTCAAAATCCTGCGCCTATTCTCAGGAAAATCATCGTCGCTCATCTGAACGAACACGAGGATCGAAGCATTTTATTCGACAATCAGTTAAGTGAAGACACGAAGATCCATATGGACAGCCACCTCTTCGCCCGCATGATCGACAATGTGATCAGAAACAGCATCATGTATCAGCCGGGAGACATTCACGTGACGCTCAAGGAAGCGGAAGAGGGCATTCACATCACTGTGTGGGACAATGGAGGCGGCGTGAAAAAAGAGGTGTTGGATCGCTTGGAAGCTTCGGATTCGACTTCCGTTTCCGTTCACGGCATGGGGCTTTTGATTTCGAAGCAAATTTGCAGCTTGCACAAAGGCGTGATGACGGCGGCAAATAAAGACGGCGGTTTCCGGGTGGACTTTTCTTTCCCGAAGGGGCCGGCGAATGAGGGGGCCGCGTATATTGACAGCTTTACTCACTCTTGATAACATGGTAAAGGATTTAAGGAGGTACGGATAAATGAAAGTTTCTATAATTATGGGCAGCTACAGCGACAAAGACATCGCCTTTGACGTGATCGGCGCCTTAAAAATGCTCGAAATTCCCTATGATGTGGTCGTTTACAGCGCGCATAGAACGCCCAACGAGGTGGTGGACCACGTGAAAAAACGAGAAGAAGAAGGCACGGAAGTGTTTATTTCCATTGCGGGAAAAGCCGCCCACTTAGGCGGGGTCATCGCCGCCCACACGACGCGGCCCGTCATCGGCGTGCCGGGTAAAACTTCCGTCGGAGGGGGCATGGACTCCCTTCTTTCCACGGTACAAATGCCTTCCGGCGTACCCGTGGCCACCGTCGCCATTAACGGGGGAAAGAACGCCGGTATTTTGGCGGCACAAATTCTTTCCGTCGGCGATCCGGCCATTAAGGAACGGCTCCTGGCCTACAAAAAGCAATTACAAGATGAAGTGGCGGAAATGAACAAAAAATTGGAGGCTGATCTTCGTGCCTAAAATGAAAAGCGATGTAGAAATTGCACGGGAGGCCCATTTGGATGAAATCCAAGTGATTGCCGAACGCCTGAATATTCCGAAAGATAAATTAAAGCCTTATGGCCGCTATATGGCAAAGATCGAAGGGCGCGCCTTTGAAGATCACGACGAGGCGCGGGGCAAGCTCGTTCTCGTCACAGCCATTAACCCGACGCCGGCGGGAGAAGGCAAGACCACCACAAACATCGGCCTCGCCATGGCCATGGATAAAATGGGCTTATCCACCATCAGCACCTTGCGGGAACCGAGCCTGGGGCCGGTCTTCGGCATTAAGGGCGGTGCGGCCGGGGGCGGCTATGCACAGGTCCTTCCCATGGATGACATTAACCTCCACTTTACCGGCGACTTTCACGCCATTACCAGCGCCAACAACTTAATCGCCGCGGCCATTGATAACCACATTCACCAAGGAAACGAACTGGGCATCGACCCGAAAAAAATCTCATTTAAGCGCGTCTTGGATATGAACGACCGCGCCCTTCGGGAAGTGATCGTTGCCATGGGTCCGAAGAAAAACGGCGTCATTCGTCAAGACGGCTTCGACATTACCGTGGCTTCGGAAATCATGGCGATCCTGTGCCTGGCTCGAGATTTGGAAGATTTCAAAGCCCGGGTCGGCCGGATCATCATCGGTTATACCTACGACGACAAGCCCGTTTACGTCAAGGACCTTGAAGTGGCCGGTGCCGTCACCATGCTGATGAAAGATGCGATTTTGCCGAATTTGGTGCAAACCATCGAAAACACGCCGGCGATTATTCACGGCGGCCCCTTTGCCAACATCGCCCACGGCTGCAACTCCATTATCGCAACGGAAACGGCCCTGCATCTGGCCGATTACACCATTACGGAAGCGGGCTTCGGTGCCGATCTCGGTGCGGAAAAGTTTTTGGATATCGCGGCACCTGAAGCGGGCTTTACCCCGGACTGTATCGTGGTCGTCGCCACGGTGCGCGCCCTGAAATACAATGGCGGCGTGGCCGTGAAGGATTTGGGCGAAGAAGACGTGGACGCATTGAAAGCGGGCTTTGTGAACTTAAAGCGCCACGTTGAAAACATGAAGAGCTATGGCGTGCCCGTGGTCATCGCCATCAATAAATTCCCCACGGATACGGAAGCGGAGCTTAAAACCATCGACGAATTGGCGGTTGGCCTGGGCGTCGACGTGGCCCTTTCCGATGTATTCAGCAAGGGATCGGAAGGCGGCATGGAGCTCGCCGAAAAAGTCGTGGCTCTTTGCGAAGCGCCCAACAACTACGCGCCCCTCTACGACACAAATCTGCCCGTGGAGGAAAAAATCGAAATTATTTCGAAGAAGATTTACGGCGCGAAAGATGTCGTCTATTCCGACGACGCCCTCGCCATGATCGAGCGTATTAAAAAGCTCGGCCGGGATAAGCTGCCCGTGTGCATGGCGAAGACCCAAATGTCCTTTACCGACGATCCCACAAAGCTGGGCGCTCCGGAAGATTTTACCATTCACATTCGAGACATTCGCCTGTCCAACGGCGCGGGCTTTATCGTGGCCCTTACCGGCGCGGTCATGACCATGCCGGGTCTGCCGAAAGTTCCCGCCGCCAACGGCATGGACATCGACGCCCACGGCGTCATTACAGGCCTTTCATAAGGGGTGACTATGAGTTATTCTTCAAAAATACAAAATGATAGCATGGATGCGTTGTTTGAAGCTATTTTATCCTTGGAAAACAAAGAAGAGTGCTACCGTTTTTTCGAAGACATTTGCACCATCAAAGAATTAAAAGCCATCTCCCAACGCCTGGAAGTAGTGAAACTGTTGGTTTCCGACCAAACCTACCACGCAATTGAAAAGCAGACCGGCGCCTCCACGGCGACGATCAGCCGCATCAATCGCGCCCTAAACTACGGTGCCGACGGCTACAATTTGGTCTTGAAGCGACTGGGCTATTTAGACGAGAAGAAAGACGAAGAAGAAGAGAAATAAAAAATCGGATCCTGCGGGGTCCGATTCAGAGTGATGACAAAGGGAGGGTGAATCAACCGATTCACCCTCCCTTTTTGTGTCTTAAAACCGCTTTAAGCCACTCAATTATAGTAAAATAGAGAAAAAAGGAGGCCGCCATGCTAC